>DASXLU010000118.1:0-10190 GCA_036496065.1 Candidatus Acidiferrum sp. | reverse complement strand
CGCCGGAGCCGTCATCAACCGGTAGGTCCGGCCGCCGCTATTCGTTCGAATAAAAAACACGCCGCCGGCCAGGTCCGCCGAACTGCCCGGATGATGATCGACGTAATACTCGTGATTTTCCTCGCGGCGATCTATCAAGTGAAATTCACCGTCAGGCTGGTCCGCCCGCAGATATCGGATCTCACTGGTGGTGTGGCTGTTACTCACCAAAAACAAGTACGCGCCGCTCCGGCTGCGCTCCACGTCAATTCGAAACCGTTCGTCCTTTTCCTCATACAGCAGAGGGTCCCCTACCGCACCGTGTAGATGCGCTGCGCTACTCTTTGCTTCGGTCAATTTCGAATTTGCAGCGTTCAACTCTGTTCCAAACACGTGCCGGTACAGCTGCCACGATCGCTTCGTGACCTCATCTTCCACCACATAGAACAATGTCCGATTGTCGCTGGCCCAAGCCGCGCTAGTTACGCGCTCCACCCGAAAGGGAAGTAACGCTCCAGTCCGCAGGTCTTTCACTTCCAGCGTGTACTGCCGGTACCCCGTCGTATCGGTTCCATACGCCAGGAACCTGTTGTCGTCGCTTATCTCGAAAACGCCAAGCCCCAAAAACGCATGCCCCTGCGCGAGCACATTTAGATCCAACAAGACTTCCTCTCGCCACGCGCTCTCCGCCTCTTCTTGTAGGGGCGCCGCACTGCCGCGCCGAATCTCGGCACGATCTTCAAACCCAACTCCCAACGGATTTTTCCCCAGTGGATTTCCACCGGCCCGACCCGCATCTTCTCTCCGCCGGCAATGAATTCCGTACTGCTTGCCCTCTTCTGTCCGCGTGTAATACGAATATCCGCGCAAGTTATATGGCACACTCAAATCCGTCTGCAAAATTCTTCCGAGCATCTCCTGGTACAGTTTTTCCTGAAGTTCCCCGGTGCCCTTCATGTTTCCATCGGCGTAACGGTTCTCGTCTTCGAGATACGCGACCACTCGCGGATCGTCTTTCTTGCGCAACCAGGCGTAGTGGTCCACACGACGGTCGCCATGGATCACATGCTCGACGGGTTCGCGCAGCGCCAGCGGTGGTTTCACGTTCGCGCCTCCGCCGCCGGATTCATCCGGAGAAAAGGAGGCCGATGCCGATTTATACTCGGGTGCCATATTCGTTTCGTTAATTGTCCGAGGTAGGTTCGGACGCCGCCAGCAAAGAGAGTTTGCCGCGTTCGCTATACTATCGGAACTCGGCCACGGCGAAAAGCCGCATCCCAGTCGTTTCGGTGGAAAACCTAAGCCGGTCCGCGACTAGAAAATGCGCGCAAGAAGCACAAAAAAGCGGGCCCACCGAATGCGGCGCCCGCTTACAACTGACTCGTCGCTACCCGAGCTACTTGGCAGCTTTATTTTTAAGCTGGTTGTACGCCAGATTCAGCCGCGACTTATAGCGGTTCGCGGTGTTTTCGTGTAGCACACCCTTGGTAATCGACTGATCGATCGCCGACATCGTTGGGTGCAAAAGGTTTGCCGCTGCCGTAGCATCGCCCGCGCTTATCGCGGTCCGCAGGCGCTTCATCGCGGTGCGCACACGCGTACGGTTATTGCGGTTCACTTCGGCACGTTGGCGAGATTGTGCCGCGCGCTTTAAAACGGACTTCTTCTTTTTCTTAACTTTGGTAGCCTGACCCTGCGCCATCTATCTATCGCTCCTTATGCGTATCATGCAAACATCTAGTTTGAGGCGTCCGAGACGACTTTGTCAAACGAACTGAAACCGTTACCGCGCGCAGGAGTGCCGGTTGTACTGTCCGCCGCAGGCTCGCGCACCGAGATTACCACGCCAGGTGCGGTCTCCAGTGCCGCGCGCGAATCGTTACGCCTGCTGATCAATTCGCGCAGCCCGATTATCACCGTCGAAACCAGCGAAGAGCAGCGTCTTTTCGACCTGCTGGCTGCGGTAGCCGCTGACCTTGCTGTTCCGCTCTTCACCTGGAGCGTCACCGAAGGCCTGGCTCGTCCCGCGGGCGCCGCGCTCTACAACTCCGATCAGCCGGAACAGGCCCTCGCCAATATTGCCACCATCCATGGCGATGGCATTTTTCTGCTGAAGGATTTCGCCAGATATTGCGACAACGATCGCATCAGCCGGCGCCTGCGCGATCTTGCCGACGGATTCCGCACCGCGCGCCGGTCGATTGTGCTTCTGGCCGCGTCACTTTCCCTGCCGCCTGAATTGTTGGCCGACGCCGCGCCTTTTCAGCTAGGCCTTCCGTCTGCGGACGAATTGTTCCCCGGCGTGAAGCGCATCTTCGCCGAAGTGAGCCAAGAGCACAGCATCGCCATCGGTCTGGACGCTGCCGGCATAAATCAAGCGTCGAAAAATCTGGTCGGGCTCACTGAAGAAGAAGCTCTTCGCGTTCTCAGAAAATGTTTGCTGAGCCGCGGCAAGGCCGATGCCGGTCTACTCGACGATGTGCTCGAAGCTAAACGCGAAGCGCTCCACACCGACGGCCTGCTGGAAACGGTCAAGCGCGACGCTTCGTTCACCGATGTCGCCGGCCTTTCTCGCATGCGTGAATGGATCGTCAAACGCAAAAGCGCGTTGACCGCCGAAGGCCAGCGCTTCGGACTCGTGCCGCCAAAAGGAGTGCTGATTACCGGCGTGCAAGGCTGTGGCAAAAGTCTCGCCGCGCGTGCCGTGGCCGGAGAATGGGGCTACGAACTGGCTCGTCTCGATGCGGGCGCCCTCTACGACAAGTTTGTCGGCGAAAGCGAGAAGCGCCTGCGCAAAGCGCTCGAACTCGCGCAAAAACTGGCGCCCGTCGTTCTTTGGATCGACGAAATCGAGAAGGCCTTCGCCTCTGCAGGCTCCAGTGGAGACGCCGACGCCGGTCTTTCGCAGCGCCTGCTCGCCACCTTGCTTACCTGGATGCAAGATCGCGAGAGCGGCGTATTCCTCGCTGCCACCTCCAACAACATCACCGTTCTGCCGCCAGAAATGCTGCGCAAAGGCCGCTTCGACGAAATCTTCTTTGTAGATTTGCCCACGCAGCCCACACGCGCAGCTCTCTTTACCCTGCATCTCAAAAAGCGTGGAAGAGACGCAGCCTCATTCGACGTCAATCAGTTGGCCAGCGCCAGCGATGGCTTTTCTGGCGCCGAGATCGAGCAGGTGATCGTAGCTGGGCTGTATACCGCCTTCAGTCAGAAGCAACAGCTTTCCACCAACATTCTGCTCGCTGAAATTCAGGGAACACGCCCGCTCAGCGTCACTCGCGCAGAAGAAATTACCTCTATCCGCGATTGGGCGCGAAACCGCGCAGTTCCGGCAGACTAGTCATCCCACGCCAAGATTTCTGAGCGAAAGCCGGCAAAGTCAATGCCGCTATGGCAATCGTGTCTGCAAAAAGAAAAAGGCCCGGTGGGGACCGGGCCTTCGGGGGATTATGCTGTTTTATCGCTTCTGATCGAAGGAAAGTGGGAAGTCAAAGATCAGGTTGCCCACCGGTACCCGCAGTGACAGTTCGCGCGCATTGCCTTCGCGTTCGAACCACACCACGCCGACGGTCTTTTGTCCGGGTTGCAGTCTCGCCGACTTGAGAGAGAGAGCGACGAGACTGTCGGATTCAGCGGCCGCGGTCTTTGCACCAGGCGTTGCGGACGCCGCTTGCCGCACAAAATAGTCCTGCACGTGATAGGAAGCGGTCTGCATTGCTGCCGAGTTACGATCGCGTTCCACAACTGCGCTCCGCGACGGCAGGGCAGTGGATTGTGTCCACAGCACCTGATGTTCCTTCGCGTGTGCCAACTTCTTTGGGTCTTGCGCGCGCAAAGCCTTCAGCCCGGGTTTTAGTTCATCCAGACTCACGAGAGAAGGGTAGACGTCTGCGGTCGAATCGCTGCTGTTTGAAACTGCCACGTCCGTGCGGAATTTCCAGCCGGTGTCTTCGAGCGATACTTGGACCGTAATTCCGTCCGCCGTCACCGATTCCACCAAATGGCCCTGGCTCATGAACTGATCGCAACCAGGCGCGTTTGCTTCCCAGCGCACCACGCCATTCACTGGAGTTGCGGAAGTGGGTTGCACATCCGCGGCATGAGCAAATCCATCATTCGTCGCGGAGAGATACATCATCGCGACATAGCCTTCTTTGCCATCGTGAGCGCGCACGTGAGCCGTATAGCCTTCCGCATCCGATAGCACAGCGACGTTCTCGCCGCAGGATAGCGTCCGAACCATCCGGAGCGGCAGCGCCTGCGCCGCGTCTGCGGTCATGGGAACGCTTGTTACTGCCGGGCACTTCACCCAGGCTTGCGCCGTCACGGGCGCTACGGGTGCGGCTGCGCTGCTCGTATTCTCCGCGGCCAAGGCTGGCAGGCTTGCCAGCAGGGCGGCGGAACCGAGCAAGATGTGTCTGCGGGACATAAACATGGCCGACTCCTCCCTCATCGAACCCCAAAGTGGGTAAAATGTTCTTGCGTAACGATTCCAAGTTTTGCGTTTGTGCGCTCCTCCGTCTATAGGCCTGGAGTACCAGAGGACAGGTAACCAGTGCGTAACAAAAAGCTTTTCGTTACTGTCCTGCTTGAGTAACAAAAATTGTCAGGAGACTGATCGTGCCAAAGTTTCTCTTCACTTGTGCCGCAGCACTCTGGATTGTGTGTGGTTCTTCAGCGCAAGACGCCCAACCCACCAAGACCGACGCCGGTAAGCCGGCCTGCGATTGCGAACAGCTTGCTGCCAACGAAAAAAAGATGGAAGACTGGCAGAAACAGTCGCGGGACTGGCCCAATCTCAACCGCTATCGCGAAGCCAATTCCAATGTTCCGCCATTGGCCAAGGATGAACCGCGCGTCGTTTTCATGGGTGACTCCATTACCGATATCTGGGGCAACACGAAATTCGGTCCGTTCTTTCCGGGCAAGCCCTATATCAATCGCGGCATCGGCGGGCAAACCACGCCGCAAATGCTGATTCGCTTTCGGCCCGATGTGATTGAGCTGCATCCGAAGGTCGTCGTCATTTTGGCGGGCACCAACGACATTGCCGGAAACACCGGCCCGATGACTCTCGAACAAACGGAAGAGAATTTAGCCTCCATGACCGAGTTGGCTCGCCAACACAGCATTCGCGTGGTGCTGGCTTCGGTTACGCCCGTTGTCGATGGCGTTGTGAACCCTGAGGGGAAAAAGCTAGTTCAGACCGATAAGCGTCCGCCAGAAAAGATTCTCGCTGTGAATGAATGGATAAAGAAGTATTGCGCCGACTATGGGCACATTTATCTGGACTACTTCTCCGCCATGGTCGATGACAAGGGCTTCCTCAAACCTGATCTCACTTTCGACGGCCTTCACCCCAACGCCAATGGATACGCGGTAATGAGTCCGCTCGCAGAGAAAGCCATTCAGGATGCCTTGGCCAAGAAACCTTGAGTGAACCTCGCGTCCTTAATTTTCACAGACGCCTAACTTGACCGTTCGCCACCGGTAGGCTAGGTTGAAAGGAGTTTCTCCCGTGTCCGGCAGTTGCTAGCCTGAGATTATTAGGAGGACTTCCATCGGCCATCCGATTCGTACCGCACAGCCTTCCAAGTGGATGAGACGCACCATACACATCACCGGAAAGATCGAACCCTTCTTCGGAACTCTTGACGAAAATATTCGAATGCTGGAAGACGCCTTGCAAGTGCGCACGCATTTGCACGACACGCGCATCACTGTCGAGGGTGAGCAGGAAAGCGTCGATCAGGCGGTGCGCATCATCGAGGAATACAACCACCTCACGCGCCATGGCCGGGTCCTCTCCAACACCGAAGTGAAATCGCTGATGCGGGTAGCCACCGAAGAGCCGCACGAATCTCCTCGCGGCATGTTCGAACACGGCCGCACGCGATCCTTCGGCAAGAAAACCGTTACCCCGAAGAATGCCAGCCAGCGCCGCTACATGGAAGAAATCGAATCACACGACATGACCTTTGGCATTGGCCCGGGCGGCACCGGAAAAACCTATCTGGCTGTCGCCATGGCCGTGAGCGCGCTGCTTACCAAGCAGGTGAATCGCATCATCCTGGCTCGGCCCGCAGTAGAAGCCGGCGAACGCCTTGGATTTTTGCCCGGCACGCTGCAACAGAAAATCGATCCGTATATGCGCCCGCTTTACGATGCTCTATACGACATGCTCGACGCCGACAAACTCGAACGATTCCTCGAAAAGGGAATTATCGAGGTTGCGCCGCTGGCCTTCATGCGCGGCCGCACACTCAACGATTCCTTTGTCATTCTCGACGAGGCGCAGAACACTACCAGCGAGCAAATGAAAATGTTTCTCACTCGGCTCGGCTTCAATTCCAAAGCCGTCATCACGGGAGACATTACACAGATTGACCTGCCGCAAGGCAAAAAGTCGGGCCTCGTCGAAGCCATGGAAGTTTGCGGACGTATCGCCGGCATCAGCGTGATTCAGTTCGGCGAGAAAGATGTTGTTCGCCACAACCTGGTGCAGCAGATCATTCGCGCCTACGAAGAGCACGACATGTCGCATCCCCAACGCGCAGGTAATGGCAAGCTCAAGACCACCACTCCGGGTTTGGACAGGACGGAGAAAAGCGGCTTATCTCAGGAATGAAGCGCACACCACGCGCTCCTGCTATCCCTTCGGCGGAACGCGACCTCATCGAAAATCATCAAAAAGCAATTCGTGTCGACATGCGTTCCTTGCGAAATTTTCTGCGCCAGGTGCGGCGAGAACTTCGCCTTGAGCAGCGGGGCGTAGGCGTTCGTTTCATCAACGATTCGGAGATGACGCGTCTCAACCGGACATATCGCATGAAAAAGGGCACCACCGACGTGTTGTCGTTCCCTGACGCTTCGCAGTGGGCGGCGGCGGATCGTGGCGCTGCATCAACAGAAAGGCGCGCCAGGCCTTACGGTCCATACCTTGGGGACATAGCTATCTCCCCGAAAGTCGCGCGCCGCAACGCCAAAGCTTCCGGCCACGCTTTGGCGCACGAATTACGCATTTTAATTTTGCACGGCGTGCTGCATCTTTTGGGATACGATCACGAGACGGATCGGGGCCAAATGGATCGCATCGAAGCCAAGCTGCGCCGTCGCATGGGTCTCGCCTAACCATGTTGATCTGGCTCTATGTGGGCAGCGTCATCGTACTTGCGTTAGGCCTGCCCATCTTTTCCTACCTCACGCTGATCTATCGCGAACTCGGCCGCATGACCACCGGCCGCGTCCACGAACACCTGGAAATCTTCGAAGCCGAAATCGAGCCGAAGCTCAAAATTAATCGCAAGAGCGGCGGCCGCACCTTCCGCATCCTCGGACATTTCTGGCTGGCATTCGTCGTACTCGAGACCACGCGCGGCGTTGTCTACCTTGTGCCCAACCGCATGGAAGCTGGCGTTCAATTCCTCGTCTTTCTCTCGCTCGAAGTCGTCATCGCCATGCACTTTATTCCCGATATGCTGCTCTATCGCACTTCAGGTCGCTGGCTAATTCCGCTGCTGCCTTTAATCCGCACTGCCATGGTGCTGGTTTGGCCCATTCGCGTTTTCCTGGAAGGCGCGGAGTCTCTGGCCCGCATATCCGAGCGCGAAATTGAGCGCACCCCTGAGCAGCGCACTGAAGAGGGCATCGAGGCGCTGGTGGAAGTTGCCGAGGAAGAAGGCATCATCGAGCGCGAGCAGGCTGACCTGATTGAGCAGGTCGTCGAGTTCAGCGACAAGCGCGTGCGCGAGGTCATGACCCCTCGCCCCGATGTCGTCGCTATGCAGGCCGACGCGACACTCGAAGAGATGCACGCCCGCTACGTAGAAACCAAATTCGCCAAGATGCCGGTTTACCAGCGATCGCTCGACGACATCATCGGCGTGGTCTACGCTCAGGATTTGCTGCAGATTGCCGACACCGATTTGCCGAAGCGCCGCGTTCGCGAACTCGCGCGTCAGGTTTTGTTCGTGCCCGAAACCAAGGCAGGTTCCGACCTGCTCCGCGAAATGCGCCAGAAAGGGCAGGCTCTGGCCGTGGTCATCGATGAGCACGGAACCGTCGCCGGCATCGCCACGGTAGAAGATCTCGTCGAGGAAATTGTCGGCGAAAGCGGCACCGATGCCTTGAAGTTGGCTCTCGACGCCAAACGCGAACCCGATGGCAGCCTCGTACTTCGCGGCAGCATGGGCATTTCCGATGTGGAGAAATTGCTTGGCATCCAGTTCGGCGACCACTCCGACGACACCGTCACCACCATTGCAGGGCTACTCAGCCACGTATCCGGAAAAGTTCCCGCGCCCGGTGATCACATGCAGCTCGAGGGATATCGTTTCGAGGTTCTCGAGGCCAATCAGCGCAAAGTTTTGCGCGTTCGCGCACGCCACGAGGAGAGCGCGAACGCTTCCTCTTCTCCGCGAGGCACCGCTCCCCAACTCAGATAGATTCCACGCTTACGCCCCTCTCGCGATACCATAGGCGGGCTAGCACGCACAATTTCACCCAAGGTGCCCGGAATGCCTTCCTTCGTAAAAAGGACTGTGGTCGGCTTCGTTTTCGCTGTGTTTGTTCTGCCCCTGTCCGCATCGCTACGCGCCCAGGAAACGCAAAAGAGCGCTTCCGCTCCGCCCGATGTCGACATGATGTGGGGCGTGAAGATTCCCACGCGTGATGGCATCAAGTTGAACGCCACGGTCTTCCGCCCGCATCAACAGAAAGATCCGCTGCCCGTCATTTTTACGTTTACGCCGTACATCGGAGATTCCTACACCGATCGTGCCGTCTATTTCGCCAGCCACGGTTTTGTTTATGCGTTGGTCGATGTCCGCGGGCGTGGAAATTCGGAGGGCGAGTTCGAGCCTTTTGTGAATGAGGGCCGCGACGGCTACGACGTTACCGAATGGCTCGCCAAACAGCCGTATAGCAGCGGCAAGGTCGCGATGTGGGGCGGGTCCTACGCCGGCTTCGATCAATGGACCGTGCTAAAGGAATTTCCCGCGCACCTTGCAACCATCGTGCCGGCCGCCGCCGCTCATCCGGGCGTCGACTTTCCGTTTCAATACAATATTTTCGCGCCCTACAACGTGCAGTGGCTCACCTTCACCAGCGGCCACACGGGTAACAGCAGCACGTTCGGCAATGACGCTTTCTGGGGTGCCAAATCCCGCGAGCTCTATAAATCTCACGCAGCTTTCGAAACCTACGACACAGTCGTCGGCAATCCGCTTCCTGTATTTCAGAAGTGGCTGCAGCATCCCATTCCCGACGCGTATTACGACGCGATGGTGCCGAGCCAGGAGCAGTACGCCAAAATCAGCGTTCCCATCCTCACGATTACCGGTCACTACGATGGCGATCAGCCGGGTGCGTTCACGTTTTACAAGCGCCATATGGCCTACGGCATCGCGGAAGCCAAGGCCAACCATTACCTCATCGTTGGTCCGTGGGATCATGCCGGAACTCGCACGCCCAAGAAGGAAATGGGCGGATTGAAATTTGCCGATGCCAGCGTGCTCGACCTCAACAACCTGCACGCCGAATGGTATGCCTGGACGATGAAGTCCGGCGCCAAGCCCGCCTTCCTGAAGAAACGCGTTGCCTACTACTTGATGGGCGCCGACGAATGGAAGTATGCAGATTCGCTAGAAACCATCGCGAATGGCTCGCTCTCGCTTTACCTGACTTCGCACGGAAGCGCTGGGGATATTTTTCATTCCGGTTCGCTGCTCGCCGAAAAATCCACCGGCTCCCCCTCCGATTCCTGGATCTACGACCCGCTCGATAATCGTTCGGGCGATGCTGAACCAGTCGAAAATCCCTCCTATCTGACCAATCAGCAAGGCGAAGTGAATCTTTTTGGCGAAGGCGCCATCTACCATAGCGAACCCTTCGTCGCGCAAACCGAAGTCACCGGCTTCGTGAAGCTCACGCTTTGGCTGACCATGGACGTTCCCGACACCGACCTGGATGCCGATCTCTACGAGATTCTTCCAGATGGTACCTCGATCGCACTTACCAGCGCGACGATGCGCGCCCGTTATCGTAATTCGCTGCGCGAAGCAAAACTCGTGCCCGCAGGCAAGCCGGAACAATACGTCTTCGACAATTTCACGTTTTTTTCGCGCCGCGTCGAGAAGGGCAGCCGCTTGCGTCTCGTTGTTCACAGCTTGAACTCACCCGGCATCGAGAAGAACTACAATAGTGGGGGC
>DASXLU010000117.1:0-7296 GCA_036496065.1 Candidatus Acidiferrum sp. | reverse complement strand
GTGTTCTCGGAGCGATCAACCGTGGCCATGAACAACACCCCTTCCGAGCTAGAACCTGCGCCGCTCGCCGCCGAGGCGAATTCGCGCACGACTCGTTCGTGGGTCCTAGGAGCGTTGCTGGGCGCGGTGCTAGCTGCGTTTCTGCTCGCGGCGCTGGTGTGGATGGTGACTGGCCTGGGTTTGTTCCACGTGCTTGGCTCGTTACGTGGCGGGCGTGCGCTGATCAACGTCGATCAGCCCACGGTGGTGCGACAGATTCAGAAGCTCCAGCGCCTCGAAACGGTCAGCTATACGATGGACAAGATTATTTCCGGCGAACACGCCAACGCCTATTTGCCAAAATTTCTGGTGGGCGACCGGCTGTTGCTGGTGGTGCACGGCGAAGTCGTCGGAGGAATAAATCTCGGCGCCTTGCAGAATGGGGATGTGCAAGTGCAGGGGCAGAAAGTTTCCATTCATTTGCCAGCGGCCGAAGTCTTCAGTACGCGGATTGATAACGCCAAAACCAAAGTCTATTCTCGCGACACCGGGCTCTTCTCTTCCCCGGATCCAAATCTGGAAAGCGAAGTCCGCGAAGAGGCCGAACGCCAGCTCCAGCAAGCGGCGTTGCAGGACGGCATTCTGAAGACCGCTGCCGATAATGCGCGCAGCACCATCTCCGGAATGTTGCAGGGACTGGGCTTTCACGAAATAGAAATTCGGTGAGCGAGTTTTCCCGGCAGCTGCGGCAGGCTCTCAACACAAAACTTGTCCGCCCATGTACAATTCTTAAGTCCCACAGCCAGCCAGGAGAAACGCATGACCACGGAAGCCAATCAGCGCATGCAGCGGCCACTCGATATCGTCGATCCGCAAATCGCGGACCTGTTGCGCGATGAAGCGCGGCGCCAGGCTACTGGCCTCGAACTGATCCCCTCGGATAACTTGGTCTCGGAAGCTGTGCTCGAAGCCATGGGCTCGATCTTTACTAACAAGTACGCAGAGGGCTATCCGGGAAAGCGTTACTACGGAGGCTGCGAATACGCCGACAAGGTCGAGCAGTTGGCCATCGATCGCTCGAAAGAATTGTTTGGCGCGGAGCACGCCAACGTGCAGGCACATTCGGGCACATCTGCAAACGTTGCTGTGTACATGTCCGTCTTGAAGCCGGGCGACACCGTGCTGGGCATGGCTCTGGCTCACGGCGGCCATCTCACGCATGGGCACCCCCTGAATTTCTCGGGGCGTATGTACAAATTCGTGGAATATCACGTGCGGCAGGACACTGAACAGATCGATTATGACGAAATCGAAAAACTGGCCCATGAACACAAACCCAAGATGATCGTGGCGGGAGCGAGCGCGTATTCGCGCATCATCGATTTCGAACGAATTGCCAAGGTCGCCAAAGCCGTCGAAGCCTTGTTCTTTGTGGATATGGCCCACATCGCGGGCTTGGTTGCGGCTGGCGTTCATCCCAGTCCGATTCCTCACGCCGATATTGTGTCCACCACCACGCACAAAACGTTGCGCGGACCGCGTGGCGGTTTAGTTCTCTGCAAATCGGCTTTCGCCAAGGAATTAGACAAGCTCACCTTCCCCGGCACGCAGGGCGGCCCGTTGGTGCATACCATCGCCGCGAAAGCAGTCTGCCTGAAAGAGGCCATGGAGCCGTCTTTCCGGGAATATCAGAAACAGGTTGCTGCAAACGCGAAGGCGCTCGCAGGCGCTGTAACGAAGGCCGGATTCCGTGTCGTAGCAGGCGGCACGGACAATCACGTATTTCTCGTCGATGTACATTCGCGCGGAGTTACCGGCAGCGACGCCGAAAAGGCCTTGGACCGCGCCGGAATTACCGTCAACAAAAATGCTATTCCGTTTGATCCGTTGCCTCCCATGAAGGCCGGAGGGATTCGCCTGGGTAGCCCATCGGTGACCACGCGCGGAATGAAAGAGCCGGAAATGGCAACCATCGGCAACTGGGTGGCTGAGATTGTTGGCCACATTGGCGACACCGCAGTCGAACAAAAGGTACGCAAGCAAGTGGCCGAGTTGGCCGAGCGTTTCCCTATTTATGAATCGCGCGTGAAGGGCGCAGCGGCACACGCCCGCAGCTAGTTTGCCAAGGCCCGCTGGCTGAATCGCTCCGTAGAAGATCTTCAACGAGGGTTGGCGCAACGCTGGCTTTCCAAAAACGATGAACGCAAAAAAGAAAGACCTTCCGGACATCGTCACAGCTACAACCGAATACGAGAAGTGGATTGCTCGCCATGTGAACTTGTTGCGCTCCGACATGGAGCTGAAGCACCGCTACATGCGGCAATCGGCGTTTCCCTTCTTGCGCGCGACATTTTACCGTTGGGCGCAACTGTGGCCGGTCATCTGCCCCGAACTGGCTCGTGCCACGCGCGTGCTGGCGGTCGGCGATCTGCACGTCGACAATTTCGGAACGTGGCGCGACCTTGAAGGCCGTCTGATTTGGGGCATCAATGATTTTGACGAGGCGTGGCCAGCCGCTTACACCGTCGATCTCGTTCGTCTGCTAACCAGCGCCTATGTTGCAATCGAGGAAGAACACCTGAAAATCAGCCGCAAGCAAGCTTGCGCAGCCGTCGAGCAGGGTTATCGCGATTCCATGGCGAAAAACGGCGGTCCATTTGTGCTTGCCGAGCATCATCGCTGGCTGCGCCTGCTGGCTCTGAACAAGCTGCGCGATCCGGTACTTTTCTGGAAGAAAATTGAGTCTACACCCGCCTACAAAGGCCGGCTGCCGGAAGAAGTGCGCAAGTTGTTGCACACCACTTTGCCTATCCGCCAAGTAAATTCGGAATTGAAAACTCGCGTTGCGGGTCTCGGCAGTTTGGGTCATCCCCGGGTGCTGGCTCTGGTCGCTTGGCACCGCGCCCACCTGGTACGAGAAGCCAAACAGCTTACGCCTTCCGCATGGGCCTGGGTGGATCATCTGGATGGCGCGAAGATTCAGAGCCAGAAAATTATCGATGACGCCGTGCGCATTCCCGATCCTCAAGTTCACTTCATCGGCCATTGGATTATTCGGCGTTTGGCACCGGACTGCTGCCACATAGAAATCCAGACCCTGCCCAGCGAGCGCGACGAAGAAAAACTGCTCTATTCGATGGGCTGGGAAACGGCCAACGTCCATCTCGGCTCGGAGCGAGCTGTCCCTGCCCTCAAGCGGGATCTGAGGCTACGCAAGAACAAGTGGCTGCACAAAGCGGCCAAGGGCATGTTGAAGGCCACACTGAACGACTGGAAGGAATGGCGCCGCAAGTCAGCCCACATTGCGTTGCCGAAGCACGCAAAGCGGCCGGCCCGCCGCAAATAGTGGCCTTTTCTCGCTTTATCCCTTTCGGTAAAGGAGGAAGGCGGCACCGACAACGGCAAAGGCGCACAGCCAGGAATGGCTGCGCTACAAAACCGATAGCGGTGCTGGGACCCTGCGGACATGGGGCGCAGCGTGCTGCGCCCCTACACCAACGCGAAGAGTGACGAGCTTTGGGCGCTAGCGGTTCGCCTCGTGGGGAAACTTTTGGTGTTATTTCACGCGTTTCTCCGGAGAGCTGAACGCAAATTATCCGTAGAACTTCGAGTCCTTGAACGAAGACTGTCCCACTGGTCAGTAGATTCCAAGCCACTGGACACCGTAGCGTACAAGGTACCGGTGAACGCAAACTCCATGAAAACTTCGTTGCTGCGCCAGTTGCAAGCAGCCCGTTCGTTTTCAGCGCTTGCTCTTTTTAGACTGGAATGTGCAACCCAGTCGGTGTTCTCGAAGTGGAGTTTTTTGTGCTTCACACCGTGCCCGCAACGGCACGCTTCCCGGGGAAACCTAGCCACGAATCGAGGTGCAGACAATGATGGATACCGAAGCCTTCCGAGAATTTAAGACCGGTCTTGCATTGCTCCGCGATAACTATGCGATCAAGGCTTTGTCTCATATTCAACGGGCGGCGGAACTCGAGAAGAATAATCCGTATTACATGTCGTATCTGGGCGTGGCGTTGGCTCGTACCGAGAAAAAATGGGCGGATGCCGAACGCATGTGCGACAGCGCCGTGCGCATGAAGCGCAATCAGGCTCAGCTTTACCTGAATCTTGCCGAAGTCTACATGTCCGCAGGGCGCAAGGAAGACGCTCGCGAAGCACTGCTGGCCGGCATGAAATATGCGCGCCGCGATATTCGCCTGAACATTGCCATGGCGAAGCTGACACCGAGACGCGATCCCGTCTTCACCTTTCTGGAGAGAAAACATCCGCTGAACCGGCATTTCGGCCTGCTGCGTCATAAGACCTTGCAGGCTTTCGGTCGCGACTAGCCGACGATTTTCCCCAACCCCCAAACGCAGGAAGGGCGGATGGCCACAAGCCATCCGCCCTTTTTGTTTTTTCGGATTCTGTTGCTTCGGATATGAATTTACTTGCGCAGCGGTGGACCGCTGAACGAATAGCTGCTTTGCATGCCCATTTCCATCAAGATTTTGAAACCTACTCCGAACAATCCGTTTGGCAGCGTATCGCGCCGCACGACTTCGGCCAGATATTCACGGCTCATCGACGCCGGTTCCTTGGAATACGGCATGGTGATAAACAGGCGCATGCCTACCTGGTAGCCTGCTTCGCTGGAGTGAAAAAAGACGCCGGTGCGCGAAACGCTGACCGTGCCGCGGATGTCCTCAAAGGGATCGAGTTCCGGGTCCGAAGGACGAATGCGCATCAGTTGGGTGATCTTGCAACGGCGACTGGAGCGCCGTTCGGTTTGAGACGTCCGTGCTGTGCCACTCGGCGATGTAGGTTTTACCATGAGATCCATCGGGGACGCCATAAGCTTCCACCTTTCCAAATGCAATCTTCTGTACCGGAAGAATAGAAGGCAGCCGCGAAAAAACCTATAGCGGAGCGGTACTTGAGGAAAAGTAGAACGTCCATAGATAATCTTAGTACGGAAGTACCATCCCAGCAATCGGTACTCTCCCATTGCAATTTCCGTTGCTGGGAATTTCTCGCATGAGAGTGACTTATGCTCCGCACTTGTGCCATTCTCTAAATCATAACCTCTCTACGAAGGCGGCTATGCTCAAGCGATTCAAAGATTTAACTGAAAAAGAGATCCTGGCCCTGGCCATCTCAAACGAAGAAGAAGACGGACGAATTTACGGCGAATTCGCGGATGCCCTGCGCGAGTCTTACCCGAATACCGCCGAAGTCTTCGAGGAGATGAGGGCGGAGGAAGCAGGTCACCGCGACCGCCTGCTGGTGATGTATCAGGAGCGCTTTGGCAACCATATTTCGCCGATTCGCCGCGAGGACGTGCGCGGATTCCTGCAGCGCCGGCCAGTCTGGATGATGCGTCCGTTGGGCGTGAAAGTAGCGCGGCGCCAAGCCGAAGTGATGGAGATGGAAGCGACGCGTTTCTATCAGCGCGCAGCCAGCCGCACCACCGATCTGCCCATGCGCGAATTGCTCAACCATCTCGCAGACGAAGAGCGCAAGCACACGCAGGCCGCAAGCTCCTACGGAGAGAAACACCTCACCGAGACGGCCAAGTCCGAGGAAGCCGAGTCGCACAAGCGTCTGTTCATGCTGCAATTCGTGCAGCCTGGTCTCGCGGGTCTGATGGATGGTTCG
Organism: Candidatus Acidiferrum sp.; assembly: GCA_036496065.1. Lineage (GTDB taxonomy): Bacteria > Acidobacteriota > Terriglobia > Acidiferrales > UBA7541 > Acidiferrum. The sequence continues at coordinate 1,671 of DASXLU010000117.1, read as the reverse complement.
GTGTCTACGCTGGCTCCGCTTTTCGCGGCGGCATTTGCAACGCACAAAAGCTGGGACGCATTTCTGGTCGGGCTTGCCGCCAGTCTTGGCGCAGGTATATCCATGGGATTCGCCGAATCGCTTTCCGACGATGGCTCGCTGACTGGTCGCGGTTCACCGTGGATCCGCGGCACTGTGACCGGATTGATGACCACTGCGGGCGGCCTAGGTCACACGCTCCCCTTCCTGATCAAGGATTTCCGTTTGGCCACGGGCATTGCGGTCTTCGTGGTGGCCATTGAGTTGGGAGCCATCAGCTACATTCGCCACAAATACATGGACACGCCGTTTCTGCAGGCTGCATTCCAGGTAATCGTTGGAGGCGTCCTGGTTTTTATCACCGGATGGCTGATCGGCAGTTCGTGACACGCAAAAGAAAGTGCAGAATAACGGCGCACGTCGTACACTACCGGAGCTGAAAGCGCGCCGTTTCAGCCAATTCAATCGAGGAATTTGCGAGGAAAAACGCGATGGCAAGGGTACTGCTGGGGATCGTGCTTGGCGTTATCTTAGTTGCTCTAGGAATTTACTTCTACTTCTCTACCGGACAAGCACCTGTGACCACCAGTTCTTCGGAGATGCCGTTCGAACATAAATTTGCGCACATGGCGCTGGATGCTTATTTGAAAAGGAAGCCGCACACCAATCCGCCGATTCCGCAAGACGAGCCCAACTATCTGGAAGGCGCGAAGGTCTATAAGCAAAACTGCGCGGTATGCCACGGTCTTCCGCTCCAACCCAAGACTACTATTGCTGACGGAATGTTTCCGCCGCCACCGCAGTTGTTTCACGGCATGGGCGTGACTGACGATGAAACTTGGGAAACTTACTACAAGGTGGAAGGCGGCATTCGCATGACGGGAATGCCCGGCTTCAAGAAGACGCTCAGCGAAAAGCAAATGTGGCAGGTCAGCGTGCTGCTGAAGAATGCGGACAAACTGCCGGATTCCGCGAAGGCGGAACTCGTTGGTCCGGCCGCGCCTCCGGCGACCGTTCCCGCCGGCGCCGCAAAATCCGAAGAAGAGCACGACCACCACTAGTCTTTGGCTCTGTAGCCGAGGCTGCTTCGGAAATAACTGCAACTCAACTACGTGAGGAAACCGGAACGGACGGCTTCGTGCGCGTGAGCTTGTCTGCGTTGCGCAACTCCGGGAAGAGCCAGGCCCAGAGCACAGTTACGACTATTGTGCCGATTCCCCCCAGCACGACCGCTGGCACTGCGCCCAGCCACTGCGCGGCCACGCCTGACTCGAATTCGCCGAGTTCGTTCGATGCGCCGATGAAAATCATATCGACGGCGTTTACTCGGCCGCGCATTTCGTCTGGCGTCTCAATCTGAATGAGCACGCCGCGAACGACCACGCTGACCATGTCCGCAGCTCCCACGAAGAAGAGGGAGATCATCGAGAGCGGCAGGCTTCGCGAATAACCAAAGACGATCGTAAATACGCCGAATCCCGCCACGCACCACAGCATCGTCGCTCCGGCGCGCTTGCGAATCGGCTTGTAGGCCAGCAGCAGCGCCATCACGGCGGCGCCGATTCCTGGCGAGCTACGGAGTAGCCCCAATCCCCATGGACCTGTGATTAGGATTTCCTTGGCGTACACCGGCAGAAGCGCGACTGCGCCGCC
>DASXLU010000116.1:0-4855 GCA_036496065.1 Candidatus Acidiferrum sp. | reverse complement strand
TCTCGACGCCCAGCACCACAGATTATTTATTGGCGGCCGCAATAAAGTCTTGGCCATCATGAATGTGGATTCCGGAAAGATCGTTCAGTCATTCCCCATCGGAGCCGGCGTCGACACCAATATCTTCGAGCCATCCACCGGCTTACTGTTTGTGGCAGTTCGCGAGGGCCTGATGCACGTCTTCCACGAAGACAGCATGGATCAGTTCAGCGTGGTCGAAACCGTTAAAACCGAATTCGGCGCTCGCAATATGGCCCTCGATCCAAAATCGCATATGCTATTCGTAGACACCGCCGACTTTGGCGAACCCCCAGCGCCCACTGCCGATCAGCCGCACCCCCAGCCCATTCCCGTACCCGGAACATTTCGTTTGCTGGTGTACGGGCGCTGAGCTGCACAATAACGAGGATCTGTAGATGCCACGTGTGACTGTGATCGCTTCAGCGCTTTGTTTACTGCTCTGCGGCGCAACATCTAGAACGACCGCCACGAGCGAGCGTGGTGCTCAAGCCGCGGATGAGAAATCATCAACACTGGATTTCGCTACGTACCGCAACCGCATCGAGCCGATCTTCTTGAAGCAGCGGGAAAATGGCGTTCGCTGTTACGATTGCCATTCCACTCTCGCCACTCCTATGCGTCTGGCGCCCCTTGCCCCAGGCCAGTCTTCCTGGACAGAAGAGCAATCGCGCAAGAATTTTTCGTTCGTGTCGCAGCTAGTCATACCGGGGGATCCAACGAAGAGCCGCCTGCTGCTGCATCCGCTCGCCCAAGCTGCGGGCGGTGATCCCGCACATACCGGCGGGAAGTTTTGGCAAAGCCAAAGCGACCCCGAATGGCAAATGCTGGCGGAGTGGGTTCGCAGTGCTGCGCCCGCTCCGTCCCGCGGCAACGGCAACGCCGCAGCCACCGTCGCCGGAGACACACTGGATTTTGAGACATTCAAGACTGAAGTGCAGCCCCTCTTCCTGAAAGAGCGAGCCGGTCACGCGCGCTGTTACGGATGCCACACCGCCGCAAATCGCGTGTTTCATTTGGCCACCTTGTCCCCGGGTCTGACTGATTGGACCGAAGAGCAATCGCGGCAAAACTTCCAGAGCGCTGCGCGTCTAGTTTCTCCCCAGCATCCTGAATCGAGCCGGTTACTCCTCCACCCACTCGCACCGGAGGCGGGCGGCGATCCGTTCCACTCCGGAGGACGACAGTTTGCCTCCCGTGAAGATGCAGACTGGCTGGCCCTCGCGGAATGGGTGCGCTTTCCAACTCCTCCTACCTCGCCCTCCGCATCATTCGCCAAGACCGTTCGCATCTACATCACCAATAGTGCCGGCGACACATTGGACGTAATCGATCCTTCGCTCAACCAGGTCGTCCAGGTAATCCACGGAATTGAATTGCCGCACGGCGTCGTCTTCGCTCCCGACGGTTCGCGCGTGTACGTTAGCAATGAATCGGAGAGCGTTCTGGACGTGGTGGATGCTCCGTCCGGCAAAATTCTAAAAAAGGTGTCGCTGACTGGCCATCCCAATAATCTGACGATCACCAGGGACGGCAGCCGCATTCTGGTTGGCATTCGCGAAGATCCCGGCTCCGTCGATGTCATTGACGCCCGCTCCCTCGAGCATTCGAAAACGATCGCGGTCGATGGCAGTGTTCACAACATCTTCGTGACGCCGGACGGCAAGTATGCCGTCAGCGGTTCGATCGAGAATAAGGCCGCCACGGTGATCGACCTAAGCACCGACAAGGTCGCTTGGGAGGTCAAGTTTGATCGCGGCGTACGACCCATGGCGTTTGAATCGAATACCGACGGCTCGACAAGGCGTATCTTTGTGCAACTCTCCGGCGTGAACGGCTTTGCTGTTGTGGATTTTGCCATGCGCCAGGAAGTCTCTCGAATCTTGCTGCCCGAGCATCCGGGCGGTTTCGGCACCGCCGAAGAGCGCCAAGGCACGCCGTCGCATGGAATTGGAGTAACGCCGGATGGAAAGTCGCTGTGGGTCAACAGCACGTTGGCCAACGCCGCCTTCAAATACTCCTTGCCAGATCTAAAGCTCGTCGGCTACGTAGAGCTACCTCTGGTGTACCCTCTCGACCGTGAACCCACCGGCTCGGTGCCCGAATGGATCACCTTCACGCCGAACAGCCAACGTATTTACATTTCCAACTCCGGAGCTCGTTCCGTATCCGTAATCGATACAAATACGCTGAAGCTGCTATCCGTGATTCCTGTGGGAGAAGTCCCAAAGCGAATCAACACGCTGGTTGCTAGCGAAAAACAGTAATGTTCAAGGCGGACCTCCTGATCAACGAAAATCGCCCTCAATTCGTTTGTTCGTTGTCGCATCAAACATCCCAACGGTACCGTCGCCATAAGCCACATACACCCTTTTGGTAGCAGGGTTATAGCCGAGCTGGTCGGAATCGTCTGGGAATTTAACCGTATCAATCAGATTGTATGTTTCAGCATCGAATATTTTGCAGGAACCATCTCCTTCATTTGAGACCATAATGTGGTTTATCCCCGGAATGTAGAGAACCATCTGAGGTTTGATGAAGTCTCCCTGCAAGCTGCGGATTCGCCTGCCTCTGGCTACATCGAGCACCTCGACGGTGTCATTCCCATAAACGGGCGCGAAAACTCGATTGGTTTGGTTGTCCACACCCATATGGTCGAATCGGCCCAGGACATCGGGAATTGGAATAATCCTTACAAGGACTAGAGGTGCAGATTCATCGCCTTGTAGGATTTCCTGCGCCTTAACGCCGATCGCCAACGCAAATAGCAAAGCCAAACACACGTAGAAATGTCTGTTCATAGTCACCGGCATAGGAAATGCGCGCTCGTCTAATCTGAACCGAGTTTTACCCTATTACCTTCAGTGCTGATCGCTCTTCATGGTGCGGGAACGCGTTAGCACGCCGACTTGCAGGAATTAACTTCTAATCCGGGATGGCGTAATTCCATACTTGCGCGGGTTCCATCCCTGCTGCGGGCACTCCAACGTACAAGCTTGACCCAAAGAAAATGCCGGTTCGTACGCCGACGGCTGAAGGAATATTCCCCGCCGGCGAATAGTGATCGGGATCATTCTGCTGGATCACGCTGATGTATGCTTCGGCTCCCAGCGCGTAAATGCGTTTACGCTCTGCATCATAATAGATGTCGTCACATGAACCGCCGATAGGGAGTCTGGAGATTTCCTTCCCTGTTTCGGTCTCGAGGACGACCACCAACGGGGGCCGGCGGGTTGCTACAAAGAGCCTATGATTGTCCTCATCGAGGGCCATGGGATAATTTGCCTTGGCGTTGCTCAGCGGCCAATTCGTCAATTGACCGGTTTTCCGGTCGATCACATTTACGCTCGCGTTATCAGTCGGGACATTGACGAAAATGCGCGACCCTTTCTTTTCCAGCTGAAAGGCTTCGGAGTGGCCGCCGCTACCCTTGAGGTCGCCGACATGAGTTTCGTTCACGGCGTCAATCATGGCAATGCCGCCTACGATGCCCACAAAAACGCGCTTGGAGGCTTCATCATAGCGAAGATTGTCGGTGTCGGTTTCCTCGCCCAACGAAATACTCTTGCGAGGCGCATAGGTTTTGCCGTCAAAAACATTGACAACGCCGTTGCCGGCATTGGCGATAAAAATCTTGTCGAGTTCCGGGACATAGAGAACGCCTTGAGGCTCATCTAAGCCAGTAATGGTATGAACAACCTTGCCCCGGAAAGTGTTGAGAACCTCGGCGGTATCGTTGCCCAAGGCGGCAAAAATTACGAGCCGACGCTTCGGAAAGGCCGTGAAGTGATCGATGCGACCGGAAACATTTGGTACGGGAATTCGTTGGACGAGCTCCAAAGGCGCAAGCTCGTGAGTCGGCCCTTGCGCTGCAACAAGCTTGATACTGCGCGCTGAAAATACGGCGACCGCCGCTAAAGCAACTGCGAGTATAAGATACGACTTCCTCATTTTTTCTCCTTTTGAACTAGGGCTTAGGCTCGAACACTAATATTTCCGCGTCACGGCTTCCGTTTTGTGAAGCGGAAACGTACAAGCGATTTAATTCCGGAACCCATATGGAAGTCTGTGCGTTGGGTTCCGTGGCAAGCCTGCTGACGAGTTCATAATGGTCAGGGTCTTTCTGCTGATAGATGTACACGAAACCGGCACCGACGTCCCGGCCTCCCGTAGCGTAAATAAGCTTATGGGCTGCGTCGTACCAGAGGTCGTCAATGCCGCCGACGCCTTCGAGCTGCGCGAGTTGATTTCCTGATTCGGTGTCGAAGACCGTCAGCATCGGCGGCGTGCGGCTACCTACAAAAAGCCGGTGCTGGCCTTCATCCAGCGCCCAGGAAACATTGCCCTCTGTTCCAGTAATTGGCCAGGTGGCAATCTGTTCACGCTTGTCGCGATCTAACACCGAGACCTTATTCATTTTTGCCAGTCCGATGAAAATTCGCGAGCCTGATTTTTCGACCTTGACGCCAAGTGGATGAGCTTCCGTCTTGATGTCGCCAATATGCTTATTGGTGCGCGTATCAATAATGGCCAGCGCGCCGGATTTTGCGTCACCGACTGAGACATACAAATATTTCTTGCCGGGGTCGTAGCCTACGTGATTGGCGTTGGTATCCATCGGAATGCTTTCAATCAGCTTGAAGTTATTGCCACGAAAAATCTTGCAACTGCTCTCCTTGCCGTTAGCCACAAACAATTTTTTGTAGTTCGGGGAATAGAACACACCTTGCGGCTTACTCTGTCCTGGGATGCTGAAAACTCGCTTGCCGACTTTTAAATCAATGACCTCGACGGTGTTTTGATTGTCGTCCAGCGCCGCGGCGAAGAGCCGCTTGCC
>DASXLU010000115.1:0-2881 GCA_036496065.1 Candidatus Acidiferrum sp. | reverse complement strand
GAACGAACCGCCTACGCTGATGCGCTTTGCGCCTGCGGCGGCAATTTCGCCGACGGTGTAAGTGGGGCCGACTAAACCCATGAGGACATTCACGGGCTTGGAGACGGACGAGCAGACTTCGCGAATCGCATCGAGATTTGCGAGGCCTGGGGCGTAGAGAACGTCGGCGCCTGCTTCGGCGAAAGCTTGCAGGCGACGAATGGTGTCGGGCAGGTCGGCGCGTCCGTAGAGAAAGTTTTCGGACCTGGCCGTGAGCAGGAATTGATTCTGGTGGGCGACCTGGGCTGCGGCGGCGACACGTTCCACTGCGAGTTGGAAATCATAGATGGGGTGACTCGCGTCGCCCGTCGAGTCTTCGATAGAACCTCCCGCCAGGCCGGTTTGCGAGGCAAGGCGAATCGTTTCCGCGCATGCTTCGGGCGGATCTCCAAAACCATGTTGAAGGTCGGCAGAGACCGGTAGCGGCGTCGCGTCGACGATTGATTTGGCGTTGGCCAGGATGGCTTCGCGGGTGATTTCGGGGGCGGCGTCTAGATAGCCTGCCGAAAACGCGAAGCCTGCGCTGGTGGTGGCGAGTGCCTCGAATCCGAGCGAAGTGAGAATGCGGGCGGAGCCGGCGTCCCATGGATTGGGGATGACGAAGCAGCCGGGGCGTTGGTGGAGGGCGCGGAATGTGTGGAATTTTGGATTGGTCATGGGGGCCTCGTGATTTGTGATTCGTGACTGGTGATTCGTGAAGAATAAACCTCACTGACGGGTTTGATTCCCGCAAAATTTTGAACTGAAAAAAAGGAAAAGCAGATCCCTCGCGTTGCTCGGGATGACTTGGCTTCTGCTTCGAATCACTAGTCACCAGTTACGAGTCACCAGTTACGAGTCACCAGTTACGAGTCACGGCAATCTAGATCGAACGAACCTGGAGTTCAATGACGTCGTCTACCTGCATTAGTTCTTTTTGGAGGAAAGGTTCGCCGTAGGGCACGTTAATCATTTGGCCGTAGTGGCGGGAGAGCAGGTCCATTTTGGGGTCGAGTTCGTCGATGGCCAGGAAGACGCGCTGCTTGCGTTCGCTTTTCGCTGGATAGAACTGCGAGCCGTAACAGCGAACGGCACGGCGTCGCGTGGAGTATTGCCTGGTGATATCAACGATGAAGGTGGGAGGCATACCTTCAAAGGAAGTGCAGTAGAGGATCTTGAAGGGGCGATGTGGCTCGCCGTTGAGCGGAAGTTGTTTCAGGCCGGCGAGGAAGCAGCCTTCGTAGCCTAGCGCGGAGGCATGGTAGTGGTCGGGATGGCGAGCTTCCCAATAAGGAAGAATGACAGTGTGGGGGCGCACGTCGCGGATAACTTGCGCGAGGCGCATTTTGTGTTGGCGCGAGGGCTGCACGTCGGAGTCGGGAACTCCTAAATTACCCCGCCAGGAAACGCGCAGAATTTTTGCGGCGCGAGCGGCTTCTTTAGCGCGCATTTCGGGCGTGCCGCGAGTGCCCATTTCGCCGGCGGTCAGGTCCAAAATGCCGGTTTTGTAGCCTTTTTGGGCCATTTTCAGGAGAGTGCCACCGCAGGTGAGTTCCACGTCATCGGGATGCGCGGCAATAGCGAGCAGATCGAGTTTCATCGGAGCCTCAAGCAAGAAGGCGAGATTGTAGCACCGATGGCCAAAGCGGAGAGCGGGCGTAGGCGCTGTGCGCAAAGAGAGACGGTACGAACGTACTGACAAAATGACCCTATGGGTTTATCGACTCGGGCATGAAGGAAACCTAATCTAAGACCAACGACGGAACTGTACCGAGGCGACGGAAACGGACTAGGGCTCCGGGCCGTGCCGAGGGATGACTCCAGGTTGGTTGCAGAAAAGATGGGGAATTGGAGTTATGCCTATGCCTGTCGAACTCGACATCCGCGCAATGCGGCGCACCGTGGCCGCAAAGAAAGCCGCACCAGCGGCACCACGGACGAATTCCAACTCCACGATTCGAGTATCGGAATTACTCTCCGCTCTTTCCTATGCGCTAGACCTGACTGAAGGGCGCCCGATGGGGCATTCGGTGCGGAGCTGCATTATCGGGATGCGCATAGCGCAGCAAATTGGACTGCGCGAAGGCGAGCAAGCCGACCTGTATTACACGTTGCTGATGAAAGATGCAGGTTGCAGCAGCAATTCCTCGCGGCTCTACCACATTTTGAATGCGGACGACATCAGCGCCAAAGGGGATCTGAAAACGACGGACTGGACGCGCGTTGGCTGGGAAAGTTTACACTACGCCGTTACGCACGTGGCAACGAGCACGCCGTTTCCTCAGCGAATTTGGAAATTGCTGCAAGTAGCGGCCACGCAACAGCGCGATTCCTGTGAGCTGGTGAAAATTCGCTGCGAGCGGGGGTCGATGATCGCGCGAAAACTGGGATTCTCGGACAGTGTTGCCGCAGGAATTCATAGCCTGGACGAACACTGGAACGGAAAAGGCTATCCCAACGGATTGCGCGGCAACGAAATTCCGATATTTGCGAACGTAGCGAACCTGGCGCAGACGTTGGAGGTATTTCTGAATGCGCAAGGCCGGGCGGCAGCGGTGGACGCGGCACGGCGCCGAAGCGGCAGGTGGTTCAGTCCAGAGCTGGTGAAGGCTGCGATTTCGTTGTGTAAGGACGGGTCACTGTGGGAAGGACTGGAGAAGGACGACCTCAGCACAGAAGTGTTGTCGCTCGAGCCGATGGATCGTCGTCTTATCGCCGATGATGCGACGATCGATGACATCTGCGTGGCGTTCGCAGAAATCATCGACGCGAAAACGCCCTTTACGTATCAACATTCGAGCGGGGTAGCCGACGCTGCGGTGGATATCGGGCGCTGGTTCGGCATGGGTGATCGCGACATCAA
>DASXLU010000114.1:0-8310 GCA_036496065.1 Candidatus Acidiferrum sp. | reverse complement strand
GGTCTGATCCAGAAAATTGCGCATCTGCGCCGCCATATTTCCAAAGCGCGTGGGCGTACCAAAAATGAGCGCGTCGGCTTCAGGCAATTTGTCCACGCTCGCCAGTGGCACGTTGGCGAAAGAGGCTTTCGCGGCCTTCGCACCATACTTTTCCAGAACGTCATCCGGCATCAACTCTGCGACCTGGTAGACCGACACTTCCGCGCCCGGCACCTGCTTCGCGCCTTCCGCAATTGCCTGGGCCATTTTGTAGATATGACCGTACATGCTGTAGAAAATGACCTGCACTTTGACGCTCATTGTTTCCTCCGTTTCGATATGTGGGCGGTGAGAAATCGAGATCTATTCTTTCAGTGCGAAAGTTGCCATCGGATAGCCGCGTTCGCGCCACGCATCCAATCCACCTTCGAGTGGCCGAATCTTGCGGATTCCTTTTCGCCGGAGTAGCAGCGCCACACGGGCGCTGGTAGCTTCGTTTGGTCAAGTACAGTACAAAACGACTTCGCGATCGCGCGGCAGCTTGTCGTCGCTTTCTTGCAACTCTTTCGCGTCCATGCGAAATGCGCCGGGTATGGTTTCGGGATCGGCTTCGAAATCCACCGAATGGCGCAGGTCGACGATAGCCAGCTCTTCGCCGGCGTCGAGCTTTTCTTTCAATTCGTCCACGGTGATGCGGCCGATTCGCAGCGTGTGCAGGAAACGCTGCCGGGCCGCGAATTTGTAGCCGATGTAAATACCCAGTGCGCAGCCAATCAGCAATCCGGCCCAACCTCCCAGCGATTTTGCTGCGGCGGCGATGCGCTCGATTTCTCCGCTGAAGAGGTAGCCGACACCCAGGTACGCCCCAGCCCAAAGGAACGCGCCCAGACCATCAAATAGCAGAAATCGTTCGAACTTCATGTGGAAGATGCCGGCGAGCGGCGTAGCTACGGTGCCCAGACCAGGAACAAACTTTGCCAGTATCAACGATCTTGCGCCCTGTTTTTCGAATGCCCCCTCAGTGCGGCGCACGCACGAATCCGGCTCCAGCGAAATCCGGCATAGCCACTGGACGATACGAATGCCGCGCTTCCGGCCTAGCTCATACCAGATCGTGTCGGCGACCAGCGATGCGAACACGCACGCCAGCAGACACAGCGCGAAGTTCAATTTGCCCGCACCCGCCAACGCGCCCGCAGCCAGCAGCAAGGGGAGGGAGGGCACCGGCAACCCAGCCTGCTCGAAAAACACCCATCCCAGAAGCACTGCGTACCCATGCCGCATCAGGAAGTCGAGAATCGGGTGCATCGATGGCGCTTCTTTCTGGTGCTATGTTTTCTTGGCAAACCGTGCGACTTGGCCCCACTTCCCGCTCATGACAAATTCCGCGAGAGGCTTGCGCGTGCTCGGCGCTAGTTCGCGTTCACGCAATGCATCGGACAAGGTCTCCGGGTCGCCCAGATAGCCGATGGTGAACGCGGAGATCGGTTCCCATCCTTCCGGGATGCCAAAGGTTTCCTTGGCTTTCTTTGGGTCGAACCCCGCCATCTGGTGAACGTAGAGCCCGCGTGCTGTAGCCTCGGACGTTAGATGCGCGACGGCCGCGCCAGTGTCATAAAATGCGTTGCGGTTGGGAGTGCCGTTTTTCGCGAAGGCCATTCTGGACACGGAGATGACCAATACGGGCGCGCTCTTGGCCCACGCCTGGTTGAATTCCACCAAGGTACTTAACTCCTTCGCGTACGTCTCCGGGTCGTCTTTCGTCGCCACCAGAAATGCCCAGGGCTGTTCGTTATTGCTCGAAGGCGACCAGCGGGCCGCTTCGAAGAGACTCTGCAAGACTTCGTCGGGTACGCTTTTCTCGGAGAACGCTCTCGGACTCCAGCGCTTCAGAATCAGTTCGTGAACCGGATGATCAGATTGCGTTACCTTCGCCATGACTTGCTCCTAACCCCTCCCATTCGCTAGCTAGAATCTAGAAACCGACTTCGCCGTTAATGGTTTTTCTCGAAGGCTGGTTACTTGCCGGCGTTTGGAATCACCATTTCGACGTCGATCGTAATGTCTACGTTGTCCCCCAGCATGACCGTCCCGGAATCCAACGTTTTGTTCCAGCTGACTGCGTAGTCCAGGCGGTTGATTTTCGTTGTGGCCATAATGCCGGAACGCTGCAGCCCGTACGGATCTTTGATCGGTGTCTTCGGCGTGGTCACATCCAGCACAACTTGTTTGGTGGTGCCGCGGATAGTCAAGTTGCCGGTCACTTTCAGCTTGCCCGCCGCGCCATCTTCTACTTTCGTTGACTTGAAGGTCATGGTCGGAAACTTTTCGACGTCGAAGAATTTCGAGCTGCGCAGATCCTTGTCGCGATCCGGCTCGCGCGTGTCGACGGTGTTCGCATCAATGGTCACATTCACGCTGGAATTGCCGACATTCTTGTCATCGTAGACTACCGTGCCATTCACGCCGTGAAACTCTCCGCGCACCGTCGAGACCATGAGGTGAGTGATGGCGAACTGCGCGTCCGAATGCTTCGGGTCGATCTGAAAAGTATTGGTCGCAGCGCTTGCCGGTAGCGAGATCGCTGTAAGCATTCCCGCCATGATCGCCAGCTTCTTGAAATGTGGTCCCATGTTCTTGCCCCGTTTCCTTATAGTGCGGTTGGTATTTGAAAGTGTTTGTTGGATGCCGCGACTCGCTAGACGGATTCACGCTTTGCAAGTTCTTCCAGTAATTCTCCGAGCGCCTTCACCCGCGCGCCATTCATATGCTGAAATTGTTTTTTGTGAGTTTCGCGAACGGGCTGGTCCAGCTTTTTCAGCAGTTTCAATCCTTCTTCTGTAATACGCGTCTTGACCACGCGCCGGTCCTGGGTTTCGCGGGCGCGGGTGATCCAGCCGCGCTTTTCCATGCGATCCAGCATGCGGGTCATGTCCGGATCATGAGAGATCATGCGGTCTCCGATGGCCCGGCAGGGCAGTCCATCAGGTTCAGCGCCGCGCAGGATGCGCAATACGTTGTACTGTGCGGAAGTCAGGCCCGCGGATTTGATGACGTGTTCGGCTTGCTGGGAAAGAAAATCGGCGGCTTTCAGGATGGCCACGAAGATGGACTCTTCCAGCGCGCCACCGGGACAACTCGACTTGCTGCGTGAATTCATGTCGCAAGCATAGTTGTTACAACGACTACTGTCAACACTTTTTTCGCCGTCGCGCCGCTATGCTTTCCCCGGCTTGGCCACAGGCCGCAAGTGCACTTCGCTGATGAAACTTTGCGGACCTTGCAGCAATACCATCGCTACGGTGTGCGCCACGTCCTCCGCCGTCAGAACTTTAGACGCGTCTTTGGGCCCGCGTCCGGAAAACTCTGTTGCCACGCTGCCCGGGCAAATCGCGCTGACGCGAATTCCGTATCCTCGAAGATCTTCCGCCATGCATCCGGTCAGTCCCTGCAGTCCCCACTTCGAGGCGCAGTAAATTCCTCCGCCAGCGAAAGTATTCTTTCCCGCAAGCGAACTGATATTCACGATGTCGCCTCGCTGTCGCTGAATCATCAGCGGCACCACCGCCTTCGACACCAGGAACACGCTCTTCAAGTTGGTGTTCATCAAGCGATCCCATTCTTCTTCGGATTTATCCTGCACCGGGCCGAACAAGCCCATTCCCGCGTTGTTCACCAGGATGGAGATCGCGCCAAGTTTTTGTTCCGTAGCGGCCACAAGAGCCGCAACATCGGCAGACTTAGTGACGTCGGCCAGATGAGCGTAAACACGGCTATTAATTTTCTTTAACTCTTGCTCTGTTTCCGCGAGCGCTTTTTTGTCTCGGCCACACGCCGCGATGGCAGCGCCCAGCGAAGCGAGTTTCAGGGCGATCGCTTTGCCGATGCCGCGGCTGCTTCCGGTGACGAGCGCAACGTGATTCGCCAGGTTCTCGCCCTCATTCACACGATTATTTAGTGGATTTATACTAGGCATTCGAATTCTCCCTCACTCAGGCCACGAATTTTATGCGACACTCATCTTAACTCTTAGGGATGCCGCCCATTCACGTACGTCGAAGGCGCACCGGAGCGCCATTAGAATTTAGATTGGCGAAGCATTGCGAAGTTCGTATAGGTTAAGGCTTTGGTATGGCTTGCGAATGGGGAGCGGCTGCACCTATAATTCGTAGGTTTCCAAGGAAGCATTTTTCTTGCAGGGAAGTAAGGGTTTTCGGTAGCGCCTTCGGTGCTGCCAGTTTGCCTAATTTCATTTCACGGTTGCAGCGAGGAGAAAAGGGAATGAACGCAACACGTCGGATGGCGGGCATCGCAGTTCTAGCGGGGCTCTGCCTGTTTAGCATCACTGCTGCCACGGTTTTTGCGCAAGACCCGTCTGCGCAACCCGCAGCAGGAGCACAAGCCGGGGCCGCAGCGCAGCCGAAATACACCATGGCTGAGTACAATGCGTATCAGGCTGCTGCCGCTGAAAAGAATCCGGCGGCGCAACTGAAGTTGCTCGATGATTTTGTTGCAAAATATCCGAACTCCGCGCTCATGAATTACATTTATGCGCTCTACTACAAGAATTATGGTTCGCAGAAGAACTTTCCCAAGGCCATCGAGTACGCCGATAAGCTGATCGCCCTTCCCGCCGCCACGCCGACGGAAAAGTATGAAGCCTATTCGGTGCGCGCGTTTTCATATAACAACATGCAGAACACCGACCCGGCCGTGGCCAAACAAGCCTACAATGCGGCTCAGGCCGGTATCCAGGCGGTCAATGCGGTTCCTAAACCCGACAACGTCGACGATGCCACCTTCCAGAAGCAAAAAGATCAATCGGTTACCTTCTTCACTGGAACCGCAGCCAACGCCGCGATGGCCGCGAAAGACTATCCGAAAGCGATTGAAGCCTACAAGGCCATTCTCGCAAAGACTCCGGATGACCTGACCTCGAACTACAACCTCGGCAAGGCCTATATGGCGTTGACGCCGCCGAATCAGCCCGATGCGTTGTGGGCTTTCGCGCGCGCGGCCAGTTCCAAGAGCGCCAACCAGCAACAATCGACTCAGGTGAAGACCTACCTGCGGAAATTGATTGCCAACTATCAGGGCGGCACGGTCTGCGATGCTCTGACGGATGCCGAACTGAACGAGTTGCTGCAACTTGCTTCTACTTCGCCGGATCGCCCCGCGAGCTACAAACTTTTCAGCGCAGCGGACCTCGACGCGGCGCGTAAGGATATGACCATCGCTTCCGTCGTGACCGACCTGAAGGCCGGTGGCGACAAAGCCAAGCTGACCTGGACCGCTTCGTGCGGGCTGGAATTTCCCGATGTACCTGGCAAGATTATCGAAGTTACCTCAGGAGCGGACCAAGTTGTGCTCAAGAATGCGTTCGTGACCAGCGATGCGGAATTTCAGGCGGCTACCACTCCGAATATGGAAGTGAAAGTTGCCGGCCAGCCCGAAGCTGGGAAACTGGAGAAGGACAATCCGGTGCGCTTTACCGGTACGCTGGAAACATACGATCCCGACCCCGCCTTCATGCTGCACTGGGATAAGGCCAAGGTGAACGAAGAGGATCTGCCGAAGGAAAAGGGCCCAGCCAAGAAGCCGGCGGCCAAGAGGCCCGCTGCCAAGCCCTAACCGTTACATTCAGTCTGGAAATATGGACGGCTCCGAGAGTATCGGGGCCGTTTTTTTGGCTACACAACGTGTAGGCCAGTGTATGCTTAGCGGCTTTTCCCTCGCCGGTGATCCAGTTTGTATTCGGTCATCTTGCGGCTGAGCGTGTTGCGATGGATTCCCAGCATTTCGGCGGCGCGTGACTGGTTACCGTTGGTGCGCTCCAGCACGCGCTTGATGAAGCGCTTCTCGAATTCGCCGACGGCCTCGTCGAACAGGATGCCCCGTTCGACCATCTGCACTACCAGACCTTCCAATTGATCTCTCACGTCCACTCTCCGCAGTTTTTCCGGTTTCTTTTCGAGGAGGCCGCTTACCGTTTGCTACTCCAGTTCACGTCCGGCCAGGATCCGGTAGGCTTCTCGGTACTTGGCGCGTGTCGCGGCCACTACATCGGGGGGCAGAGCCGGACCCGGCGGCGTTTTCGGCCACTGGATCCGTTCGAGGTAGTCGCGCACAAATTGCTTGTCAAAAGAGGGCTGGGCGCCCCCAGGGCGATACTCCGCCGCAGGCCAGAATCGCGATGAATCAGGCGTCAACGCTTCATCGATCCAGATTAACTGGCCATCCAACAGCCCAAATTCGAATTTCGTGTCAGCCAATAAGATTCCGCGTGGCTTGGCGTACGCAGATGCGCGGCGGTAAAGCTCGAGGGTAACATTTCGCACCTGCTCTGCTAGTTCCTGGCCGATTATCGCAGCGGCTTGTTCGAACGGAATATTCTCATCATGACCGCTGGCTGCTTTCGTCGCGGGAGTGAAGATTGGTTCGGGCAGCTTGTCGGACTCCACCAAACCTCCGGGCAGCGCCACGCCGCAGATTTTCCCCGTGGACTTATATTCTTTCCAGCCCGAGCCCGACAGGTATCCCCGCGCCACGCACTCGATAGGGAGGGGCTTCGTCTTTCGTACGACCATCGACCGGCCCGCCAGATCATCGGCGTGGCGATCAAACGGCTCAGGGAAGTCGGTCGCGCTCAAAACATGGTTCGGAATGACATCTTTCAGCAGGTCAAACCAGAATAGCGAGAGCTGCGTGAGCACGCGGCCCTTGTCGGGGATCGGCGTAGGCATCACCACGTCGAATGCCGACAGGCGGTCAGTCGCCACAATCAGCAGCCGGTCGCCTAAATCATAAATGTCACGAACCTTGCCGCGCGCGATCGGTGCGACCTCGGCAAAATGAGTTTCCTGAATCACTTTCATTGCAGAAGTTGCACCCACGATCGGTCCCCCGGAAAAGTGTCCTGCATTCTATCCCACGGCGCGCCGATGTCAATGTGATGGAAGTCGCACACGAAGCGGACGCACGGCATTTCCTATCGCCTGTCAAGTTGCGACTAGAAAATGAAAAAGGGCGGATTGCGCTCCGCCCCTTCGTTGAATTTTAGAGTTTATTTATGCTGCGGTCGCGGCTCGTTGCTTGGGCGCCAATTCCTGATCGCCTTCCCAACGCACGCTAACTAATTTCGAAACGCCGGGCTCCTGCATCGTCACCCCATAAAGCACGCTGCCGGTTTCCATGGTCTTGCGATTGTGGGTGACGACGATGAATTGCGTGTTCGCGCTCATGTCGCCGATCAATCGCGTGAAGCGGCCCACGTTGGCCTCGTCGAGCGGAGCATCGACTTCGTCGAGGATGCAGAACGGGCTCGGCTGGTAGCGGAAAATTGCGATCAGCAACGCCAAGGCGGTCATCGCTTTTTCTCCGCCGGAGAGCAGCAGCACGTTTTGCAGGCGCTTTCCCGGAGGCGAGGCCACGATGTCGATGCCCGCATCGCCCGAGCTGTCCACTTCCGTCAGGCGCATCTCCGCGGTGCCGCCTCCGAAGATAGTCTGGAAGGCGGTGGTGAAATTCATATTGATTGCCGCGAAGGCTTGTTCGAAACGCTCCTTCGTGATCAGGTCTAGTTCCTTGATGGCTTGCTGCGTATCGGCGATCGATTGCAGCAAATCGTCGCGCTCGCGTGTGAGGAACGTGAATCGCTGCTCGCACTCGTTGAATTCTTCGAGCGCCATCATGTTCACCGCGCCCATGTTCTCGATACGCTGCTTCATTTCGCGATAGCTGGTTTCGGCGGCTGCCAATTCTTCGCCGGTCATGAACGCAGTCTCGGACGCGATTAGGTCTTCGGGCTGAGCGTTCACTTCGGCCAGGCACGTTTCCCGCAGGTGCTGGCGGTCGGAATCGTTGCGCGCCTTCTCGATTTCGAACTTGCCCCGTTCCTCGCGAAGCTCCTGCAAGGTCTGCCGCGCCATGCGCAAATGATCTTCTGCCAGCGTTACACGCGTGCGCGCCTCATCCCATTCCTGCTCGAGGTCCTTCTGCCGCGCGTCAAGGCGCACCTTTTCCGTGCGCAATCCTTCGAGTTGCTGAGTCAATTCTTCCGTCTGTCGCGCCATCGCCACGGTTTCTTCACTGATGGAAGCTTCTTGTTGACGCAGAGCTGCTTCACGACGGTCCAGCTCCGCTCGTTCTTCCTGCAAACGCTGCGCGATGGCTTCTGCGGAGGCCAGGCGCTCGTTCATGGTAGCCAGTTCGGCCTTCGCTACGCCGAGTTCTTCCTGTTCCGTTTGCACTGCTCCGCGCAGTTGCGCTACTTCTGCCGACAGGCGGACGCTCTCCGCCTCGGCGTCCGCACGGCTCGTCGCCGCGGTTTCA
>DASXLU010000113.1:0-8216 GCA_036496065.1 Candidatus Acidiferrum sp. | reverse complement strand
GTGCAGCAAATTCCAAAGCCGCTCCGCTCCCAAACGCGCGAGTGTGTGTTCGACCTGCACGGTGCCGCGAAGCCTTTCAACGTCCTGGGCACTGTAGGGCCGCGTTATACCTGTCCAGCGAGGGTCGGAATTCCACCGGCTTTCGAGTGCCTGGGCGTTAGGGGTCAGCTTCATGATCATACTGGCGTCTCCTTGAAAAGTTGCGAGCCGGAATAACCGGCACCGCGCGGTCTGGTTCAGAGAATGCAAGTTTGCGGAAAATGCAGTGGTCAGTCAAACTGATTGTCACTATCATCGTGATAGATGATTGTTATCAGTACCCGTAGGAGCGCAGTACCAGAGGAACTGTATGGAGATTCAGCAGATCGAAACTTTTCTCGCGGTCGCGACTTATGGCGGATTTCATCGTGCCGCCGAAGCGCTGCGCGTCAGCCAGCCGGCGGTGAGCGCGCGAATCAACGCACTGGAGCACTCGTTAAGCACACGACTGTTTGAGCGAGGCCCCGGTGGCTTTTCGCTAACGCATTCCGGAAAAGCACTGCGACCGCATGCGGAGCAGCTTTTGCGGCAGGTGGCGCTCGCGCGGCAGGCAGTTCACGAATTGCAACCGTCGTTCGGTGGCGCTTTGCCTATCGCCGCGTCGCTCTCCATCTGCACCTATCTTTTGCCAGAGGTGCTCAAGAATTACCAAATCAAGCACGCGGATGTGGTGGTCAGCGTACGCAGCGGAAATTCCGCGCAGGTGTTAAAGATGGTGTTGGACGGTGAAGTGGAATTCGGAATTGCGCGTTCGTTGCATCATCCGGAAGTGGAAACCATCAGCCTGCGCGACGATCCACTCGTTCTGGTCGGGCATCCGGGACATCCGACTATGAAGCGGCGAAAGTTGCGGCTAGAGCAAGTCGAGTCCGTTCCGATCATTTCTTACGATCGCGGCTCCAGCGATTGGACGTTGATGAATGGTCTTTTCCGGCGAGCGGGACTGCTGCCCAACGTAGTGCTGGAAGTAGAAACGATTGAGGCTTGCAAGCGTATGGTTCTACGCAAACTCGGCTTGGCCTTTCTTCCGCAGATTGCGGTCGTCGAAGAGTTGCGTCGTAAGAAGTTAGTGCCCCTGGAGATTACGGATGCGGAATCGATGCGCAGAAGTCTGGATGTGATTATTCCGAGACGACGTCCGATCTCGCGGGTGGCGCAGGGCCTGGTGGCAGAATTACGCGAAGCAACGCAGATGGTTCCTGTGCCGAAACGCCACAGCAAACGATAACGGTGATCAGCTATTCAGAGATTGCTGGCTTCGCACGGACGCGGTGCGTAGAATGGCCGGGTCCCAGGGAGACGAATGAGCGAAAAAATGCGAAGCGTTTTGATAACAGGTGGGACTGATGGGCTGGGCCGCGCTGCGGTTTTGCTTTTTGCCGAACGAGGCTACCGCGTTTTTGCCGCTGGGCGCTCGGTAGGGAAGCGCACGGAACTCGACCGGCTTGCTGCTACGAAGAAGTTGCCGATTGAGACAGTCGAGATGGACGTTACCGATGACAATTCGGTCCGACAAGCGGTGCAAACCGTTTTGCAAAAGGCCAGCACGCTCGATGTTCTGGTGAACAATGCCGGCGTGGGCTACATGGCGGTGGTGGAAGAGCTTCGTCTGGACGATTTGCGCCGACAATTCGAAACGAATTTGTTTGGCGTGCTTCGTGTTACGCAGGCAGTTTTGCCGCATATGCGAGTGAGGCGCAGCGGCCGCATCCTGATGATGAGCAGCGTCGCAGGCCTGCTGGCGCCGCCAACCTACGGGGCCTACAGCAGCAGCAAGCACGCACTGGAAGGATTGACAGACGCGCTGCGAACGGAATTGTACCCCTTCAACATCCATGTGATTCTGATCGAGCCCGGCTACATCGTGACCAATTTCCAGCGGATGGCCAAGGAGCTCGCCGAACCCTATGCACAAGCTGCACAAGCCAGTCCTTACGCCAAGATTTATGCGGCGGCGTGGAAGGGAGCGAACCAGGGACGAGGAAGCTCCAAGACGACGCCGGAAGATTGCGCGCGGGTGATGTTGGATGCAATGGAGTCGTCGCACCCGAAGGCACGCTATCCGGTCACGCCGCTTGCGAAATGGGCTTCGCTGGGAAAGCGATTGATGCCGGATGCGTGGATAGATGCGTTTATTCGCCGCAAATATGGCGTCACGCGCTAGGGTCGTTCGCGATTAACCTAGTTCGAAACCTGAAACGACAGGCTATTTTCGCGCAATTGTTCCCATTTCTTGCGCCAGGCATCATGCAGCGGATTTTCGGCATAGTCGGCGGCAGCCTCTGCGTTGACAAATTCGATGATGTAAACGCCGCTGAAATCGCGAATCTGGTTGCGTTCGGTTTTCAGCCAAATATTCTTGATGCCGGGGATTTTGGCGGCCATGTCTTTGATTCCTTCGATGGCCTGTTGCTGATCGTTCAGGGAAGTGGCATCTCTGAATTTGTAGGCCACAACATGGACAACGGTCTTCGGCTGGCCAAATTTGTTAATGGCCGAAACGTTGCGCGTGGCGATGCTCCCCACCGCGAGTCCAGCTACAAAAAGCGCGCTGCCACAAAGCAGGGGTAAAAGGCGGCGATTAGCGAATCTCATGCTCGTCCTCCGGATGATCAAAACTCATTCAGTCTAAGCAAGTCTGCCGAGCACAGCAACTGACGCGGTGATTTGACGCTGAAGGCCGCTACGATTAACCTGAAATTTCATCAGGAGAGCCGAATGTTCCGAGTCGTGTCCACGTACCTGGTCGTTTTGTGCTTTTTCGCGATCGCAAGCAAAACTCTGGCACAAAATGCCGAGCCGGTTAACAAAGAGGCGCGCGCAATTTTTCAGCAGCTCATCGAAATCAATACGACAGATTCGGTTGGCAATGTTACGGCCGCCGCGGAAGCGATGGCGCAACGATTGCGAGCCGCTGGTTTTGCGGAGGATGACGTCGTGGTTGCGGGCCCAAACGACCGCAAAAAGAATCTGGTAGTGCGGTTCCGAGGCACTGGGCCAAGAAAGCCAATCCTGTTCATTGGCCATCTGGATGTGGTGGAAGCGCGGCGCGAAGACTGGAGCATGGATCCCTTTCAGTTTATCGAGCGCGATGGATATTTTTACGGGCGTGGCACAGAAGATATGAAAGAGGGTGACGCGATACTGGTAACGAATTTCGTCAGGCTAAAACGCGAAGGCTATATACCGGACCGCGACATTATTTTGGCGCTCACCGCGGACGAGGAAGGCGGGAACTACAACGGGATTGATTGGCTGCTCAAGGAGCACAAAGACTGGATCGATGCGGAGTTCTGCATCAACCTGGATGGCGGTGAATTCGAAAAGATGAAAGGTGCGCCGGTGCTTGCGGGATTGCAGGCCAGCGAGAAGGTCTATGCGGATTACACCTTGGAAACAACCAATCCTGGGGGCCATAGTTCGGTGCCCGGGCCTGACAATGCCATCTATGAGCTGGCAACGGCTTTGCTGCGCGTGCAGAATTTTTCGTTCCCGGTAAAAATTAACGAGATAACGCGCAATTATTTCGAACACTCCGCTTCCCTGACTACGGGGTCGCTCGCCGTCGATCTGCGTGGAGTGGCCAAGCAGCCACCTGATCCGGATGCAATCAAGCATCTTTCCGCGATGCCTTACTTTAATTCGCTGCTGCACACAACGTGCGTGGCGACGATGCTTTCAGGCGGACATGCGCCGAATGCGCTGCCGCAGATGGCACGCGCCAACGTGAATTGCCGCATATTTCCCGGCGAAGACCCAGAAGACATTCGCAAGACCTTGCAGAACGTTGCTGCCGATTCCAAATTAAGCATAACGATCGTCGAGCAGAAGGATGCCGGCGGAAAACCTATTCCGATCCTGGGAGTTCCCCCTTCCCCGCTGTTGCCTGAAGTGGTCACCGCGCTGGAGCACACGTTGGCTACCATGTGGCCGGGCCTCCCGGTAGTGCCGTCGATGTCCACCGGCGCGACGGACGGGCATTATCTGCGAGTCGCGGGCATGCCAACGTATGGCATCGCGTGCATGTTTTTCGACATGGAAGACGATCGCGCACATGGCAAGGACGAGCGAGTAGGCGTGCAGGACTTCTATGAAGGAGTGGAGTTCAACTACCGATTCATCAAGCAACTTTCCACGGCCAATTGAAGTTCCATCGCTCGTCGTCGTAAGTCTATACAGAAAAAGGCCTCCGCGGATGCGAAGGCCCTTCTTCAAATCAATCTCAAAGAATGATTATGGTTTAGAGGGTTCGGCGGCTGGAGCGTTGGCCGGTGGCGCCGCATTGTTGTCCGCAGGAGAAGCGGTGCTGGCGGCCACGGGCTTGGCGTTGTCGCTTCCATAGCGCGTCAGATAGGGCATGAATGGCGTCACTTCAAACGGCATCTTTTCGCGTTCCGCCACCGTGCCGACCGGCTTGCTCTTGATCAACTCAAGCTTGTCGACCCATGGATCAATCTTCACGCGGCCGCCGATAGGCAGAGCGGCAATCTTCTGCGGATTCTGCTTGGGATCGACGGGCGTAGTGGATTTCAGGTCGGCGATCTGCGGCACGCGGTTGCCCAGGTGTCCGCTAATCAGGTTCGGAATTTCTTTCTGGCGGCTGTCGAGCGCTTGCAGGAACAAACCGGCATTCCCCAACTGATTTTTGTAGGGCGAATTGTTGAGGATTTGAATCGCCTTGGTGTTTGCCTGGGCCTCTTCTTCCTGTGTGCGGGCAAATCCAAAATGGCGGAAGGTGTCTTTGTCTTCGACAAGGAGCTGGTCGAAGAACGCGTATTGCGAATCCAGGCGATGTCCCAGAACCACGTGGGCCAACTCGTGCGCAAGCATGGTGGCCAAACTGGCTTCGTCGGGCAGCACGTCGATCAGACCGCGGCTCATCACGATGGTGTGACCCAGCGTAAAAGATTCCAAAGTAGAGGTCATCAGCACGCGGCAGCGAACGTCTGGATCAAGATCAATATTGTTGGTCACTTCCAAGTTGTTGACGACGGTCTCCATGACCTTGTCGACTTCGCCCTTCGGTGCCATCAATCCGATGCGTTCCAGGCGATCGGAGAGATTGTCTTCCGCCTGGCGATCCCAGGAGCGTTGCGCCTGAATCGGAGACAAGTCGTTGGAGGTTTTGGTGTCGTCTTGCACCGGCGTCTCGACAAGAATCTTGCTCAACTCTTCTTCCTTTGCGGCGCTGCCGAGGTTGTAACCCCACAAGCGGGTTTGCGCTTTGAAATCGAGTTTCTTGCTGATGGCGTAGTGCAGATCTTTCTCTTCGCTGTAAACGAACGTGGGCAGCCACAGGCCAGGCTGCACGTTGGTGCGCCAGCTATCGAAGTGGAAATACCAACTGCTGTGGCCATTTCCATTGTACGAACCATTGAAGCGGACGATGTGATAGTCCTGGTCTTCCACCCAGATGCGGCCCAGGAAGCGTCCCCGCGCTTCTTTCTTGTCGGAAGGCGTTACGTCAAACACCAGGCAGCGCACTTCACCGAGGAATTCGCGGCGAACGTAGTCAAACTTGTAGTGCTGCTTATCGAAACCGTTGGTATCGATGAAAATCATCTGCAGAAAGCCGTCGGGTAGGAACTGCATTGCGAAACTGAAGAAGTTTCCAATCGAGCCGACAACTTTCTTGCCTTTGCTGGAAGTATCAGAAAGGGGAACGAGACTGACGCCTTTGGCAAAATTGGCGCGGCCCAGAAAATACTTGTCGCCGGCAGGTATCTGGCCCAGGTCTTTATCTGGTTTTAGATTTTGAATGTAGGTCTCGACGAGTGGGGAGTAGTTGCGAATCTGGCCGTACAGGTGTTGCTCGTTATTCACGATACGGTCGACAACCTGATCCATCGTGCGCGGCTGATCGGCGGCCGCGGGTTTCGGCGAAGGCCCCGCCAAGGACGCCACGCCGGTGCAGGCACCAAGCGCAAACGTGAGGATGCCCCTAAACAACAACTTTCGCATGTTCGTATCTCCCTCAGTAGGCCATACGGAATTCAATCCGTACACGGGCCGGAAAGTCCACTGGTTCATTCTCGCGTTTGGCGGGCTTGAACTTAATTTGCTGAGCGGCGCGGACCGCGGCTTCATCAAGGCCGTGACCCAAACCACTCACGACGCGGTTCATTTGGACGGTGCCGTTCGCGAGGAACACCAAATCAAGAACCACATCACCTTCAATTCTTAGGCTACGCCCTTCTGCGGTGTACTCGGGGCGTGGCTTGTCCACAATGACAATAGGCGTATCGGCGGGACCGCCTGCTGCCTTCTTCTTTGGAGCATCCGTCGGCGCTGCGCTCGCGTCACCAAAGCCTCCAGCAACTATTGTGCCGCCCTTCTTTCCTCCTGCTGGAGGATTGGCGGTGCCATTGCCGAAGCCGCTGCTGGCTACTGTGCCGGGGATGCCGTTTTTGCCTCCGGTGCCATTGCCGTAACCTTCGCCGCCGGGAAGTGCTGGAGAACCGAGCCGGTTCACATTCGTTCCGTGATTCGGATCGCCCTTGCCAGGCATTCCGTTGGGATCGCCAAAGCCGCCGGTTTGCACTTTACTTACGGGAGCATTCACCGTTGCTGGCGCGGCGCTTCCTGAACTCATGACGTTCACCTTCACGTCGTCTTTCGGGCGCTTCGGACCATTGTCCTTCGTGTCGATTTTCACTTCATCAAACTTCGCGCTCATATCCGGCAGCTTGGTATCGACCTTTTCCACTTTGGGCTGGACGACTTTGGGAGCCAAATTCGTAAAAATGTGCGGCTGCTGGGGATTCAATTTCGGAGGTTCAACGACCACGGGTTTCACTTCAACCTTGGGCACAACCGCCTTGATTTTGGCTGGCGGAGGGGGCGGCGGGGCTACCGGAATTTCGGTAACCGGCTGGGCAATTTCCATAAAACCGTATTTCACGGCGGTCTTCATCTGTTCGGGATAGAGCAGCGGCACCGCAACGAAGAAAACTACAAGGGATATCTGCACGATGGCGCTGAGACCCACACGGTCCCAGCTCGGTTTGGCGTCTGGCAGCATGGCCAAGCGAGCAGGCACCGGCCTGTTACCGATATTCTGGCGCCAAGCCTCGGAATTGGTCGCACGGCCCCGATTCGCGTTGAAACCAACGCCCAAGGAGGTTTTTTTGGGTGAATCTGCGATCATCGTTGTCATCCGCTTGCCGCCCCTTGCGAATATTTGTCCCGAAGACTCCCTACCGGGCTAAGAAGTCTTCACCAGCGATTGAATGTATGCA
The DNA here is from genome assembly GCA_036496065.1 of Candidatus Acidiferrum sp. Lineage (GTDB taxonomy): Bacteria > Acidobacteriota > Terriglobia > Acidiferrales > UBA7541 > Acidiferrum. The sequence continues at coordinate 939 of DASXLU010000113.1, read as the reverse complement.
ATACCAGTACGAGAGTACTCAGTGGGCGGGAATCATCCGAATAGGACTTTCGTACTAACGACGCGAACTCGCTAATGCCTCCACGAGTGCAATTGACATTCGTTCGCCGGCTATATCGGGACGAACCCGCCGGGGCAAGATTGGTTGCGGGCGGGGCTTGCGCAACAAACTACAGCATACCGCATCCATGAGCGAACGGCTTCTGTTTTATGCACCTGGTGCCTCCGGAGGGGGTGCCTGTAGGATGCATCGGTCTAGCACCGCGTTGGTTGTATCTTGCAGCTTTTATGTCACAGAGAGATTAAGATTCGAGCTATCTGAAGGATTCACTTGGCTTACGAACCCATCGATAACGCTAAAGCGCCCCTGAGCGCGCTGCTGCAGAGCTGCGCTTCGCGGCTTGCCGCCCTCTATGCCGAGTCTGGGGCAGCGAAGTGGCAGGTGTCGCAAGAACAGTTCGAAGAGGCGTTGGAGCGAAGCGCGCGCAAAAGGTTTGCCTCGAGTGCCCTGTCGGCGGAGCTGCTCGAGGAATATCTGGCCACGCTGTACGCGGAGGATTTGGGTCTCGCTTGCGGCTGTATGAACGGGTGCGAGGCCGCGTGGGAATGCTTTGTCCGCGAGTATCGGGGATATCTCCGTGCGGCAACCGCGGCCATGACCAAGGGAGGCCGGGGAGGGATTCAAGCCGAGGAACTGGCAGACTCGCTCTTCGCCGACTTGTACGGCCTATCCGAGGCCAAGCGTGGACAAGGGTCGCTGCTTCGCTATTTCCATGGGCGTAGCTCGCTGAAAACCTGGTTGCGCGCGATTCTGGCGCAGCGTCATGTCGACAAGATTCGTGAGCTGAAACGATGGGAGTCTCTGGACGGCGCGAATGGCGATGGGGACGGAGCCGCAAAATTGCCGGCCGAGAAGATCGTTAGCCCGCAACTCGACCCG
>DASXLU010000112.1:0-3422 GCA_036496065.1 Candidatus Acidiferrum sp. | reverse complement strand
GCGAAGGAATGCAAGGATGGACACTGCGAAGTGTGCCACTCCACGTGCGTCAAGCCTGCGCTTCCCGACGTTCGTCTGTCCGCAGTTGAGCTGCGCGGAGTTTCGCTGCATCAGTATCTGAAAACGCTCGACATGCTGGGAATTCCCGGGGAGGTAACACTTTCATGGGTAGCTCAATTGCCAGTGTAGCCGGCCAGCAGCGGGCGACGAATGCCGTCGACTTCGCTTTGATTGGCCACCAGGAAAGTTGGAGAGCGGCCGCGGACGTCCTCGCCGTTCTCCGCGGTCCCGAGCACGTGCCCCTTCCAGACGACGAGATCAAAGATATCCTCCCGTGGATTCCGTCGCGGCCAATCTGCCACGTTGACGTCGGCTCGGAAGTGGGCGCGACGGCGCGCGGAGTTTACATCGACTCTTTCATTCCTCCAGACCGCCTTGAAGCCGCTTACGTCCACGAAAATATCGTTCGCGTTCGTGCTGCTGCGGCCTGCGCGATTGCAGCCGGCGCCAGGATCGTGAGTCTTGGCGGATTCAGCTCGATCCTGATTGAGGGCAACTTCGATCAACTCCCGCAAAAACACAATATCGTCTTCACTACCGGCAATACCTTGACGGTTGCGTTCATCGTTCAGGGCATCAAGAAAATGTGTGCGCTCGAGGACCGCAGCCTGTCAGCCTCCACGCTTCTTATCGTTGGCGCCACAGGAGATGTGGGCTCCGGCTGTGCCCGCTGCTTGGCGCCCCAAGTGAAGCGTGTGCTTCTTTGTGCACGCAATCTGGAGCGGCTGCGTAAGCTCGCTTCCAATTTGCAAGCTGGCGGAATTGAAGTTGAGATTGCCACCGATCCCCAGCAATTCTCCACAGCGGCAAACGTGGTGATCTGCGCCGCCAGCCTTGCCTCCTCTTCGCTTCTCCTAGGACGCATTGCGCCGGACGCCATCGTTTGCGATGCCGGCTACCCCAAGAATCTATCTCGAAGCGCGCAAATGCTTGGCGCCAGAATTTTCTTCGGAGGTTTGGGACAGGTTACCGGCGGACTCCACTTCGCTCCGGATCTTCACGGAATTCTGAATCGTCATCCGTTTCCCGATGTTGTCCACGGCTGCTTACTTGAAGGCATGGCGCTTGCTCTCGAGCGCCGCTTCGAACCCTTCTCCCAGGGACGGGGCTTCATCACGTCAAAGCGCGTCGCCGAAATTGAGGCCGTAGCCGCGCGGCATGGCATCGTTCTCGCACCGCTTTACAACGCCGCCGGTCCGATTCGCGCATCCACAAACAAAAGGGACACTTCCGAGCAATCGAGCGAATCACAGCGCCGTTCCCATGCACCAGAGCCCGCGCAGTCTCCGATTTGTAGCACAGCATCCTGAGCGCCGCGAGCAATCCTGGTTAGTGCGCTTTCTGTTGCTTGATCCACGCGTCGGTGCGGGCCTCCAGCATGTCCAGGGGCAGCGTCCCTCCGTCCAGCATCTCGTCGTGGAAAGTGCGAATGTCGAACTTCGCGCCCAATTCTTTCTGCGCGCGATCGCGCAATTCCCGGAATTTGAGCTGTCCAAGTTTGTAGCTCAAAGCCTGCGCCGGCCATGCGATGTAGCGGTCAGTTTCTGATTGAATCGTCGGCTCGTCGACCGCTCCGGATTTCCGGAAGAATTCGACCACTTGATCGCGCGTCCACCCTTTCGAGTGAATTCCTGTGTCCACTACCAGGCGTACCGCTCGAAATAACTCCGATGAGAGCCTGCCGTAGTCGGAAACGGGATCCTGGTAGAAGCCAACCTCTTTGCCAAGTTGTTCCGCGTAGAGCGCCCATCCTTCGATGTAGGCATTGAAGCCCAATCCATGCAGTCGAAACTTTGGCAGGCCGGTGAGCTGTTGCTGTACCGAAAGTTGCATGTGATGGCCAGGAATTCCCTCGTGATAGGCGATCGCTTCATCGTCGATCAAAGATCTTTCGGCAAAGTTCGATGTAGCTACCACCACACGGCCAGGGCGTTTACCGTCCGGCGTGCCGGTCACGTAATGCGTCGCTGCCGCGGATTGAAACGCGGGAATCGCCTCCACGGTCACCGGCGATTTGGGCAGCAGCGTGAAAAGTTGAGGCAACTTCGGTTCCATCTGCGCGATGTAGTGTCGAAAATCATCCAGAATCTGCTCCGCGGACGTGGGAATGTATTTTGGATTGGTTTTTAGCGATGCGCGAAACGCCGCCAAATCAGCAAACCCTTCTTTCTTGGCGATTACCGTCATTTCGCCCTGGATGCGTTCGATTTCTCGCAAGCCAAGTTGATGAATCTCATCAGCGGTCATATGCGTCGTCGTGCGCGCATAAATCGCATTCTGGTAGCGTTTTACGCCGTCCGGCAGAGACGTGATCGCGAGGGTAGTTCTTCCATGCGGAGCGTAGTCGCTGCGCAGAAATGCCGCAAATGACTTGTATGCCGGGATCACGTCCGAGTTAATCGCCGCCGTGATTCCTTGCGTCAGCTTCTGCTGTTCTTCGACGGAAATCGCTGCCGGATATTTCTTGGTCGGGACAAGAAAAGGGTCGGCTTCCACGATGCCATCGCATTGCACTGGCAGCTTGTCGAGCAGGAACCGCACAGGCATCAGATTGTCTTTCACTCCGGCGCGAAGCACTTCCGTGGTTTGCGTCAGCGCGCGCGGTATCTGCTTCAGGCGGGCGATATAGTCTTCGTAATGCTTCACCGAATCCAGCGGCACCGAAAGCGGCAAGTCCGCCAGCGATGTGTGGATGCCATTCTGCTGATTGATCGGCATCTCATATTCTTTCAAGTCGAAATCGGCGATCCGTTGTTGCAATACGCGAACCATCAGATCATGCGAAAGTTGATCCTGATCGGAGAATCCAGTTGTAGGAATCGCTTCGAGTTTCGTTAGAAACGAGTGGTTGGTCTCGTTGCGTTGCTTTATCGCCGCCAGGGAGTAGTCCGCGAGCTTGTCGTTGTAGCGATAGTCGCCAAACGCCGTGGCGCGTTCAGGAAAATTCTGCAGGTCCGATTCGTACTGTTCCTCGAACAGGGCATTTTGCGCAGCTACCCGCTCCGCAACTGGCTTGGAGTTCTGCGCGGAAAGCGAGCTTGCTGCAACGAGAAAGATGAGAAACGCTTTTGTGAGTCGCATGTCGTGCGAGGTTATCAGAGGAGGGAAGCGGTTTCACGAAAAAAGTGAGGCGCACTTTTAACAACATAAAAAGGGCGCCGGTCTGTCGCGCCCCGGCGCCCGTACCTTGGATGTGCGAAGAAGTCTTCCTGGGTTACTCTTTGGCGGCCCGTTCCACTTCTGCCAGGTCAATTTTCTTCATCTTCATCATCGCTGCCATCCCCTTGGGATTCTTGATGAGATCCAGCAGTTTTGTCGGTACAATCTGCCAGGACAAGCCAAACTTGTCCTTCAGCCATCCG
>DASXLU010000111.1:0-8698 GCA_036496065.1 Candidatus Acidiferrum sp. | reverse complement strand
ATGGTCGAAGGAGTAAAGACGAGAGTGCTGGCTGCGGAAGAACTGGTAGCTTCGAAGCTGTTTATCGCGCGCCGCGAGCGCTTCGATGGCGCGGACATTGCCCACGTGATCTATGGAACTCGCGGAAAGCTCGACTGGCAGCATATTTTCCAGTTGGCGGGGGAACATTGGGAAATGATCCTCTGGTCACTTGTGTTGTACCGGTATTGTTATCCCGCACAAACGCACTACGTTCCTGAAAAGGTTTGGTGCGACCTGCTATCTCGTTTGCATAAAGTTGTTTCCCACCCCGATACGCAGGCCAAGTTTCGAGGTAGTCTGGTCGATGACAAGCAGTTTGCCATCGACATGAATGAGTGGGGTCTGGAGAATGTGATGATCGAATATCGCGAGCGCCGTTTGAAAAGCATCCCGGCGCCCCCTCAACTCCCATGAGAATTGCAGCCACGGCCGACTTGCACTTCTCCGCCTCCCGGCACCTCGCCTTGCACGATCAACTCAGTCGGGTGCGAGAAGAGGCCGACGTGCTGGTGTTAGCCGGAGACCTGACGAACTACGGCCAACCCGACGAAATGGAACCGCTGTTGAACGTCGTTGTGCGCTCGCGAGTTCCAACGGTTGCGGTGCTGGGGAACCATGACTACGAAAGTGGCAAGCAAGCGGAGTTGATGCGGATGATGAACACGGCCGGCCTCAAGGTGCTGGACGGAACCGCCTACGAGCGCGATGGCGTGGGATTCGCGGGCACCAAGGGTTTCGTGGGAGGCTTTGGGCGCGGGATGTTAACTGCCTTCGGTGAGCTTGAAATCAAGCAGTTTGTACAGGCCTCCATTGACGAAGCCTTGAAGTTGGAGCGCGCCATGGCGCAACTCCGCACCCCTAAGCGCGTGGTCGTGGTCCATTATTCCCCGATTGCCGCCACGGTTCAGGGGGAAGCCTCCGAGATTTTCCCCTTTCTTGGTACCACGCGGCTTGCGGAAGTGGTCGATCGTCACGGTGCAGACTTGGTGCTCCACGGCCACGCCCACCACGGGCAGTTGGAAGGCAAGACCATCGGCGGAAGTCCTGTCTATAATGTCGCGATCACATTACTGCAAGCGCAAAAACCATCTCTTGCGTATCGAATCTTTGACATTTAGCTAGTCTTTTCCTCTGTTCATCCTGAGTGCGTAACCGAAGGACTTGGGGTCGCATCTACTGCATAAGCCGGATACCGATAATGGTTTACTTTTTTCAAACTGCTATGGGACAGAAAGTAACTCACCCCGATCGGTCTGGTCTGATCGAGCCCTCTCGAAAAATGTCAACTCCTGAAGCTTTTGCCACCCAGTCGCGAGTAGGCGCCACCCGGTTGCCGGACGGCGGTTGGCAGTTCCTTGTGTGGGCTCCCCTGGCGCGTGCCGTCAGCTTGCATCTTGTCTCGAGCGGCGAACTCGTCGCGATGGAGCGACTCGCTGACGGATATCACGGTCTAACTGTCAATCACCTGGAGCCCCTATCAGAATATTTCTACCGACTTGACGGTCAGCGGGAACTGCCCGATCCGGCATCCCGTTTCCAACCTCAGGGAGTGCATGGTCCCTCTCAAATCGTGGACTGCAATGCGTTCCGGTGGACCGATCACAATTGGAAGGGGATCGACCTGGAGCGAAGTATCTTTTATGAACTTCATGTCGGGACCTACACGCCAGAAGGAACGTTCGACGCCGTAATCCCGCACCTTCCGGAACTCGCCGCCCTCGGCGTTACCACCATCGAACTGATGCCTGTCGCGCAGTTTCCCGGTTCGCGAAATTGGGGCTATGATGGCGTCTATCTCTTCGCTCCCCAGAACAGTTACGGCGGACCCGACTCGCTCCAGCGCTTAGTCAACGCCGCGCACCACCACGGCCTCTCGGTCGTGCTCGACGTGGTTTACAACCATCTCGGCCCGGAAGGCAACTACCTTAGTGCTTACGGTCCATACTTTACTGATCGCTATCGCACTCCCTGGGGTCAGGCCATCAACTTTGACGGCGAAGAAAGCGACCAAGTAAGGAGATTCTTCATCGAAAACACCTTGTACTGGCTTGAGGACTACCACTTCGACGGCCTGCGCCTGGACGCGGTTCACGGAATCTTCGATTTCGGCGCACACCACTTCCTGGCGGAGCTCAAGTCGGAGGTCGCAGAATTGTCGCAGCGATCAGGCCGGAGAATTCATTTGATCGCCGAAAGTGATTTGAACGATTCTCGCCTTCTGCATGACACCGAACACGGTGGCTACAACCTCGACGCTCAGTGGAGCGATGACTTTCATCACTCCGTCCACACCTTATTGACCGGCGAAAAGGTCGGATATTACGAGGACTTCGAAGGCGTCCTGCCGCTGATGTCGACGCTGCGGGACGGCTGGTATTTCAGCGGGCAATATTCGAAATACCGAAGGCGCCATCACGGTAACTCCGCGCGGGATATCTCGTCTACCAAGTTTGTCGTGTGCAGTCAGAATCATGATCAGGTCGGCAACCGAGCCGAAGGCGAGCGCCTGACCAGCCTGGTGAACTTCGAGGCGCTGAAGCTTGCCACCGGCATCACCCTGCTCTCGCCCTTCGTCCCCATGTTGTTCATGGGCGAAGAATATGGCGAGACCGCCCCGTTTCAGTACTTCACCAGTCATGGAGATCCCGGGCTCGTGGAAGCTGTGCGTCGTGGCCGGCAGCAGGAGTTTGCCGCGTTTGGCTGGGCTGGCCGTGTGCCCGATCCGCAAGACGAGCAGACTTTTTCACGCTCCCACCTCGACCACTCCTTAAAACAAAAAGATCCTCATCGCATCCTCCTGCGGTTCTATCAACGGCTGATCCAAATCCGCGAGGAACAACAGTTGGGCGCTCCAACTCCGCGAACCGTTCGCGAACTGGGCGGCTGCGCTCTCCTAGTTACGCGCGAGAACTCGCTTCGACAACTGGCGATGGTGTGCAACTTCGCAGAGTTTCCCGTGACCTTGAACTTGCCCGAACTGGCAGGGAACTGGACGACGGTGATTCACTCGGCCGATACATCCTGGAATGGACCCGTGCCTGATCTCGAGCCCGAAACTAGACTCTTGGCAGAGGGTGAACTGCGGCTGTCGCCAAACTCATTCTTGGTCATTGAAAGAAGCCAAGGCAACCCGGAGGCGATGTGAAATACGTTTGCATCCATGGGCATTTCTATCAACCCCCGCGCGAGAATCCTTATCTCGAGGCCATTGAGTTGCAAGACTCCGCCTACCCTTATCATGACTGGAATGAGCGCATCACGGCAGAGTGTTATGCTCCCAACGCTGCTTCGCGAATTGTCGACTCCGAGAATCGCATCGTAAAACTGTTCAACAACTACGCAAAGATCAGTTTCAACTTCGGACCCACATTGTTGTCCTGGATGAAAGACCAGGTTCCCCGGGTTTACGGGGCAATTCTCGAGGCGGACAAAGAGAGCGCCCAGCGATTTTCAGGACATGGTTCCGCGATGGCGCAAGGTTACAACCATATGATTCTCCCCCTCGCCAATCGCCGCGACAAAGTCACGCAGGTGAAGTGGGGCATCCGCGATTTCGAAAGCCGGTTCGGACGAAAACCGGAAGGGATGTGGTTGCCGGAAACCGCTGTGGATACCGAAACCCTCGAGGTCCTCGCGGAGAACGGAATTCAGTTCACAATTCTCGCGCCCCGCCAGGCCCAACGCGTCAGGCCGAAGAACAGCTCCAAGTTCGAGGATGTCAGTGGAGGCCGCATCGATCCCGCCCGCGCGTATCTTGCGGAACTGCCCTCGAAAAAGCGAATCAATCTATTGTTTTATGACGGCCCCATCTCGCAGGGCGTCGCCTTTGAGGGATTGTTGAATGACGGCAAACGATTTGCCGATCGGCTGATGAGCGGTTTTTCCGACTCCCGGCAAGGGCCGCAACTGGTTCACATTGCCACCGACGGAGAGAGCTACGGCCATCATCACCATTACGGTGAGATGGCCCTCAGCTTTGCGCTGGACGAAATCGAGCGACAAAAGATCGCCCAGTTGACGAACTACGGCGAATTTCTGGCAAAACACCCCCCCAGACACTTCGTTGAAATCGTCGAAAACAGTTCGTGGAGTTGCGTCCACGGAGTCGAACGATGGCGCACCGATTGTGGCTGCAATTCCGGTGGGCACCCATGGAACCAGCAGTGGCGCGCCCCGCTCCGTGCAGCGCTCGATTGGCTGCGCGACAAACTCGCTGCCACCTTCGAATCTCGAGCGAAGGAATTCGTCCGCGATCCGTGGGCGAGCCGCGATGACTACATTCGCGTAATCCTCGATCGCTCCGAGGAATCCCGAAAAGCATTCTTTGCCGACCATGCAATCCGTCCCCTCGAGCCGCACGAGCAGGTGACCGCCCTCAAACTCTTGGAGATGCAGCGCCACGCTATGCTCATGTACACCAGTTGCGGATGGTTCTTCGACGAACTGTCTGGCATTGAAACCGTGCAGGTCATCCATTATGCCGGACGCGCTTTGCAACTCGCTGAGGAATGCTGCGGGGAAAAGCTTGAGCCGGAATTCCTGCAGCTTCTCGCTTTGGTAAAGAGCAACCTTCCCGAACATGGCGACGGCGCAAAGATCTATGAAAAGTGGGTCAAACCCGCAGTCATTGACATCGAACGCGTTGGTGCCCATTACGCCATCAGTTCGCTGTTCGAAAATTACCCGGAAAGCACGCACATTTACTGCTACGATGCCGACCGTGTCCGCTTTTCGGTAGAAGCCGAGGGGAAAGTGCGGCTCGCAAACGGCTGCGTGCAACTTCGCTCTACCATCACGCAGGAATCAGCCGCCCTGGATTTTTCTGTTCTACATCTTGGCGACCACAATGTGACCGCTGGTATCCGCCCCGCTGACAGCTCCTCCGAAGAGGATCAAAAGAAATTGGTCGCGGCTTTCTCGCAGGCGGACACCGCAGAGGTAATTCGGTTGCTCGACCAGGTATACGGCAAGAAAACATTCTCTCTGCGCCAACTGTTCCGCGACGAGCAGAGAAAGATTACGAACCTCATTTTGAACGAGTCGCTGAGTTCTGCCGCCGCCGTATACCGCACGTTCTTCGAAAGCCAGGCTCCTCTCATTCGATTTCTGAATGGGCTGGAAATTCCAGTGCCGGCCGCCCTGAAGTCCGCTGCCGAGATCGCCCTGAATAATCAACTGGAGCAATCTCTCGATCGTCCAGATCTGGACCTGGACAGTCTCCAAGGCCTTTTGCGGGAAGCGGCCGCTACCAAGATCACTTTGGACTCTACGACTCTCGAATACAAAGTCCGCAAGCGCTTGGAAAAAGATGCAGCTGACTTTGCCGCGAGTCCATCTGATCCCGTTCTCATCGATAGGATCATTAAGTTACTCGATCTGATTCCCACGCTTCCATTTCCCGTTGTGCTATGGGAAGCACAAAATGTGGTCTACCGGCCCTTGATCACAGCCTTCCAGCAGAACGGGTGGCATGCTCCAGCCGAAGATCCAGTTGCGGTGAAACGGCATGACGATCTGAACCGTTTGGCCTCGCAGCTCCACATTTTGTTGCCGGAGGGCGGTTTGGAAAATGTCGCCTAAACGCGTGCCATCCGCGACGTATCGGGTGCAACTGAACCAGAATTTCCGCTTCGCCGATACCATTAAGATCCTCGATTACCTTCACGAATTAGGCATCTCCGATTTGTATCTGTCGCCAATTCTGGCGAGCCGGAAGGGAAGCGGGCACGGATATGACGTGACCGATCCCACGCGGATCAATCCCGATCTCGGCACCGAAGAAGAGTTCGCCACGCTGCAGGCGGAACTGCAAACTCGTGGCATGGGCCTGCTGCTCGACACGGTGCCCAACCATATGGCCGCCAGCGCGGAAAATCCATGGTGGATGGATGTTCTGGAAAACGGCGCCCAGTCAGCCTTTGCCGCGTTCTTCGATATCGAATGGCACCCTCACTCCCGCAGCTTGGATGGCAAAATTCTTCTTCCGGTCCTAGGGCGTCCCTTCGGCGAAGCCCTGGACTCCGGCGAGATAAAACTCACATTTCAGGATGGCCGGTTCTTTTTTCAGTATTTCGATTCCCTATTTCCAATCACTCCCCGTTCTTATCATGCGATTCTTGAATATCGCTTCGATCGGCTGAGAGAAATTCTGGGGGAAGATGCCCCCGCGTTCCACGAATATTCCGGGATCCTCGCCTCCTTCCGGGAGCTTTCGGGCGCAGACCGACGCTCGGCGGAAACGCTCGCCGAACGGCGGTTACGCTTTGAATCGTCGCGGGACAGGCTGAAATCGCTCATCACCAGCAGCAAAGAGGTGGCCAGTTTCGTCGAGGAAAATATAAACGAGATCAACGGCAAACCAGGAGATCCCGCCAGCTTCGGGTTCCTTCAGCGCTTGCTCGCCGAACAGAATTACAAGCTCGCATTCTGGCAGAATCTGAATGAAAGCATTAATTATCGCCGGTTCTTTACGATCGCCGACCTCGTCGGAGTCCGAGTCGAAGATCCCGTAGTGTTCGAAGCGACGCACGGCCTCATCCTGCGCCTGGTGTCGAGAAATCCCTTTGCCGGTTTGCGCGTCGATCACATTGATGGTCTTCGCGATCCGCTTACTTATTTGAATAGGCTGCAGGAAAGGCTTGCTTCCGACGAGGCGCGGAAGGAAACATCGTCCTTCATTCTCGTCGAAAAGATTCTTGCCAGAAACGAAAGCTTGCCTGATGACTGGCCGGTGAGTGGGACTACTGGCTACGACTACCTGAATAAGGCGAATGGACTCTTCGTGGAACCGGTGGGCGCGCGTCGCATCGAGGAAGTTTATTCGGACTTCATCGGCCGCAAGCAGGATTTTAGCGACATCGTTTACCAGAAGAAAAAGCTGGTCATGAATACGCTTCTCGGCGTCGAGATGCGCACTCTGGGGCGGCAGTTGGCCGAACTCGCCGCCCAGGATCGCTACGCGCGCGAGTTAAACCGCGAACAGTTGATCGACGCTCTGATCGAGGTGACCGCCTGCCTCCCTGTATACCGGACTTATATCCGGAACATGGATGTGCCTGTTCATGCCGCCTACTACATCGAGCGGGCGCTGTCGGCCGCTCGCAGCCGGGCTCCGAATATCAGCGCAGCGTGTTTTGATTTTGTTCGCGAAGTGTTGTTAATTCTGAATCCTCCGCACGTGCTCGTCGATCAGCGCGAAGCCCGTCTGGCGTTTGTTATGAGATGGCAGCAGTTCACCAGTCCGATCGTGGCCAAGGGTTTGGAAGACACGGCTCTCTACGTCTACCATCCGTTATTGTCGTTGAACGAGGTTGGTGGCGATCCCCCACCGTCGGATGCGCCGACGCTTGAAGATTTCTCTGCTTTCCTGGAGAGCCGCCGCCAATGGCCAGGGAGTCTTAACGCCACGTCAACGCATGACACGAAGCGAAGTGAGGACGTCCGCGCCCGCCTCAACGCGCTCTCCGAAATGCCGGCCGAATGGAAAGATCACCTGGACTTCTGGTCGAAGCAAAACGCCCGCCATAAGGAACAAGTCGGCGGACACGCGGTCCCCGATCGCAACGAGGAATACTATCTCTACCAAACAATGCTGGGCGTTTGGCCGCTCGATCACCAGGATTGTCCAACCCTGTTGAAAAGAGTTCAGGATCACATTCTGAAAGCCACGCGCGAAGCAATGGTGCACACGCGCTGGACGAGACCGAATCAGGCTCATGAAGACGCGCTGCTGAAATTCGTCGCCAGAATTCTCTCGCGGGATGACAGCCAGGAATTCCTTCAGGATTTCTGTCAATTCCAGAAGAGGCTCGCCTATTTCGGCATGGTCAACGGTCTCTCGCAGGCTTTGCTGAAAATCGCTTCCCCCGGTGTGCCGGACTTTTACCAGGGCTCGGAGTTATGGGATTTGCGGCTGGTGGACCCCGACAATCGAGGCTCAATCGACTTTGCCAGGAGAATGGCCGCGCTCGAGAGCATCGCGCACGCCGATTCTCCGCAGACGCTGCGTAAGTTTGTCGAGCACTGGCACGATGGATGCATCAAACTGTATTTGATCTGGAAAGCGATTCGATTCCGGCGCGACCACGTCGATTTATTTCGCGACGGGGAATTTGTGGCACTCCAATCCGCGGGCACAAACGCTCGCAATGTGACTGCGTTTCTGCGCAGACACGGCAACTCATGGTCTTTAGTGGCCATTCCCCTCTGGCTTTCGCAAGTTCCCACGAAGGGCACTCGAGAATTTAACTGGGGCGATACCACGCTTATCTTGCCATTCGATTCTCCGGGCAGATGGAACAGCATTCTTACTCCGACGCCGCTAGCATCGAAAAATGAAGGCGCTGAGCAGCACTTGATGGTCAGCGACCTTTTTAAAGAGTTCCCCGTAGCGTTTTTCCACGCAGGAGAGAATTAACGCTAGTTAATGCAGTCGCCGAGTTAGTGGGGCCTCACAGAAAGCCTTTCTCAGCGTTCTCCGTGCCCTCTGCGTGCTGCGGTCAAGGGCTTTGATCGAAAGCACGAAACCACTTTGCCGTTACTTGCCCGTCACGGCGTCGAGCTTATGAAGCATTACCCCGATCTCAGGATTCGCCATAAAGCTTTTCCACACCAGACCCGTTCGATAGTTTTCCACCATCACCACGATGGGTGCCTGGTTTAGCCCCATGTAAATTGG
>DASXLU010000110.1:0-2587 GCA_036496065.1 Candidatus Acidiferrum sp. | reverse complement strand
CCGCTTCAAGGCTGAGACTTTTCTGATTCCTGCTGCGTATACTCTCTACCACTGTCGCTGCGTCTAACGAATCGCTATTCAGGGTGAATCATGAAAATACGTCGTCTTGCATTCGCGGTTCTTGCGTTCGTTACAATCGCTCTTCAAAATTCCGCTGCGTTCGCGCAAGAAAAGCCCGACCTTTCTGCGAACGAGATGCCTTCCGTGGTTACGGTTCCCGCCGAGGCGCAGCCCTCCGACCACTTCAACGTGGAGGCGGCCACCGACGCGTATCTCGCGCAGATTCCCGCAACCGCCCGCGCTCGCAGCGATGCCTATTTCGAAGGCGGCTACTGGCTGATTCTCTGGGATTTTTTGGTGTCCATGGTGATTTACTGGCTGCTGCTGCACTTTGGCTGGTCCGCCGCGATGCGCAACTTCGCGATTAGACTCACACGCTTTCGCCCGCTGCAAACTTTTATTACCTGGGTGGAATTTCTGGTCATCACCACGCTGCTGGGTTTTCCGCTGGCCGTCTACGAAGGATATTTCCGCGAACACAAATACGGCCTGGCCACGCAAACCTTCGGTCCCTGGATGCTCGATCAACTGAAAGGATTGCTGATTGGCGTGATTCTCGGCGGAATCGCCGTGATGATCCTCGTCGGCATCGTGCGCCGCTTGCCCAACACCTGGCACATATGGGGCGCGATTGCCTCGATGATATTCATCATGTTCACCGTGATGATCGCTCCGGTGTACTTGCTGCCGATGTTCAACAAAGTCACGCGTCTCGACGATCCCAAAGTCACGCAGCCGATTCTTTCCATGGCGCGCGCCAACGGAATATCCGCGCACGATGTGTTTGAAATCGATGCTTCGAGGCAAAGCACCCGCATGAGCGCCAACGTCAGCGGCTTCGGCAAAACCATGCGCATCACCTTAAACGATAATTTATTGCGCCGCGGCTCTCCCGAGGAAATTCAAGCCGTGATGGGCCACGAAATGGGCCACTACGTCCTGAACCATATTTATAAGGACATGCTCTTCATTTTCGTGATAATCGTCGCGTTTTTCTCGATACTTCGTTGGGGATTGAACTGGTCGCTCGCGCGTTGGGGCGCGCAATGGCACATTGAAGGAGTTACCGACGTCGCCGTTCTCCCGCTCGTCTTTTTCATCGCCACCGCGTTTTTCTTTGTGCTCACGCCCATTCAGAACACCCAGACGCGCACGACTGAATACGAAGCTGATATGTTCGGCCTGAATGCCAGTCGCCAACCCGACGGCTTCGCCCAAGCCGCGATCCATCTCGGCGAATACCGCAAGATGAGTCCCGGCCCCATCGAAGAATGGATTTTCTTCGATCATCCCAGCGGCCGAAATCGCATTTACGCCTCTATGCGCTGGAAAGCCGAGAACCTGCTGCTCTTCCAGCCGCAATCCACTCACTAATCTGTAGGGGCGCAGCCTTGTCCTGAGCGAAGCGAACGGAACGCTGCGCCCCACTCGGCACGCCCTTATGAAGAAGGTGGTGGAATAGAAAATGCAATTTGCTTAAGCGAAAATAGGGCAGTCTGCTTCAGGGGAAAGACCCGTTTTTCGCAAGCTCTTGCACGGGGCTGAAGCCCGCGCCTCCTAAAGAAAAATCGAAAAACTTAGGATCAACAGCCGGCAATAGGTGTGACGTGTGAGGGTGCCGAGATCGGGCGCAGCAGTGCTGCGCCCCTACAGGTTAATCTGTGCCTCGGCGGTGAACTTGCGTTTACCCGCCCACCACCTTCCCCGAAATCACCGTCACCGATCCCTTCGGCAACTTCACCTTCTGCCCCTCTTGCCAATCCACCTTGCTGCGCTTCGCCGGGCCCGCCGGTTCCGCATGACTCGCGGGACCGAACGGCTTCCACACATACTCCGCGACGCCAAAGGTCACCACCTCGACATCTCCCGAAAGCCGCCGCGCTGTATCTTTACCATCCGCATCAAACTCAATCGTCACCTCGTGCGCGTTCGTCGGATCCTTGTTGATCGCCAGCAGCGACCATGCTCCGTCCGGACGCTTCACCGCATACGCCGTAATCAATTTGTGTCCCGCGTCGTCCTGCACATCCGCCGCCGCGGGATAAAGTTGATGTACGCCCGTTCCATGTTTCACCCAATCGAGATTCAAAAGCTGGCTCGCGAAATATTGCGAAGTGTGTTGCAGAATGTCCAGCTTCTCGTCGGCCACAAAATTTCCATACGTGCTCCATGCGTGGCACCCCGGCCGCAACTGCTCCGGCTGAATCGGCGAATGGTAATAGACAGCGCCGCCATTCGTGAGAAACGCGCCCACACTATCCGCCAGCCACAGCGCCGCGAACACATCCTGCATCGGGTCGGTCAGCTCCCACGACACATTGCTCTCCGTATTCATCAGCGGCACATCCGCAGGCACGCCATCGTTGCGCCACACCTTCAGAATATTCGCCACCAATTCAGGCTCGCGATACAAATCCGACCAATTGATGTCGCACGGCGGCAACGGATAGTGTTCGAACGACACAAACGTAAGATCGCTCATCCTTCCGTGCGCCTTCAGGTAGTCGAGAAACCGGCCCAGCCACGA
>DASXLU010000109.1:0-8814 GCA_036496065.1 Candidatus Acidiferrum sp. | reverse complement strand
GGTGGCAATGTCCATCAATACGATGTCCGGCTTCGACTCGTGAACTCTGGCTATAAGGTCGCTCTCCGCGGCGGATTCGCCAACGATATTCATATGAGGATGGCTGGTGAGTAGCGACCGGACACGTCGCCGAATAAATTCGCTTTCATCCGCAATCAGAATTCGCAGCTCTTTCATTCTTCCTCCTCCGATTCGAGAGTACCTGAACGGAACGTGACCATTGAATTTGAGGAGGAGTTGGAGCGGATGCTAAGCAAGTGGTGGGGACTGGATGCATTACGCAGAACCTAGGGACTACCAAATTTACGGCAATACATTGACCTTATGTATTCGCATAGTCAAGTTCATATCTGTTAGACAGCGCTAGAAAGTTGGTTTCCTGCCATGAAAATGCTGGTCTACCATAATCCACGTACGTAGTTCTGCCAGCGCCCATAAATGCGTCGTTCAACCGTTCAAGTAGTGTTTGCTTGGCGCTTCTCGCAGAAGCTCGGCAGCGGTTTCTGCAGCGATATCGCGCTGCGGCATCGCCAGCATCTCGTAACCCACCATAAATTTCTTTACGCTGGCCGAACGCAACAGCGGTGGAAAGAAGTGAGCGTGCAGATGAAATCCTGACGAGCGTTCTTGGCCCGCTGGTATCTGATGGAGGCCCATTGTGTAGGGAAATGACGTTTTGAATAAATTGTCGTATCGAATCGTGATTCCCTGCAGAATGTTCGCGAGCCCAGCGCGCTCTTCCCGCCGCAATTCCGTAAGACACGACACGCGCCGCCGGCTGATGACCAAAGTTTCGAACGGCCAGACCGCCCAGAACGGCACCACCACTACGAAATGTTCATTGCTCAGGATCACTCGCTCCTGCTTCTCGAGCTCCAGCGCTAAATAATCCTGCAGCAAGCTCGAATGATGCCTCCGGAAATATGCCTCCGAATTGCTTAACTCTCGCTCCAATTCCTCCGGGATCGTTTCGTTCGCCCAAATCTGACCGTGCGGATGCGGATTGCTGCATCCCATCATCGCCCCTCGATTTTCGAAAATCTGCACCGACTGAATATTGGGATCGCTGGAGAGTGTAGAGAACTCTTCGGCCCACGTCTCGACAACTCGCTCAATATCCGTGGTTTCCATTCGCGCCAAAGTAAGGTCGTGCCGCGGCGAAAAACACACCACGCGACACCGGCCGCTTTCGCTTTGCGCGATCAGCAAACCCTTCTCATCGAAGCTGGCGCTTGGCGTACCGGAGCGCAGCGCCGCAAAATCATTGTCGAAGACAAAAGTCGCCGAATATTTCGGATTGCGTTCGCCTCCTGCGCGCGTGTTCCCCGGACAGAGGTAGCACTGCGGATCAAAACCTAGCAGGCGTTCGGGCGCGGCGCCTTCCGTCTGCCCCTGCCATGGTCTTTCCGCGCGATGCGGAGACACCAGCACCCACTCCTGGGTTAAAGGATTGAATCGCTTGTGCGGATAGGCTTTCAGATCAAAGTTCGTCACGGTTGGCTGGCCCGGGTGTTCTGTAAGATGGGTCCAGCCCCATTGGCGGCCGAAGTAACGTAAATCTCCGCAACCCGCCCCGTTGCGCGCTCATATTCCCCCAATATCGTGCCGCGGAACTCTTCTGCACGGTCCGCATCGACCAAATTAATCGTGCAGCCGCCAAAACCGCCCCCGGTCATCCGCGCGCCGTACACGCCCGGGCAGTGTTCTGCAAGGCGAACTAAAAGGTCGATCTCTTCGCAGCTCGCCGCAAAGTCGCCACGCAAGCTCGCGTGCGAGTTCAGCATTAGTTTGCCAAATTGCGTGAGATTGGCTTCTTTCAATGCGTCGGCGGCCTGTAACACGCGTGAGTTTTCCGTGATTACGTGGCGACACCGATTGCGAATGGCCTCTGGCAGATCGTCGCCCAATTTTTCGAAATCCTCAAAACTGACATCACGGAGAGCCTTCACGCCCGGCATGCGTTCGGCAAAATAGCGAGCACCTGCTTCGCATTCCGCACGCCGCTCGTTGTATGCGCCTTCCGCCACACTATGGCGCACCATGCTGTTGCAGATTACCAGGCGTACTCCGGGCGGGATCGGCAGCAGTTCATATTGCAGCGACCTGCAATCCAGCCGCAACGCATGATCTTTCTTACCATGCACGGAGATGAACTGATCCATAATGCCGCAGCGCGCGCCCACAAACTCGTTTTCTGCTCGCTGGCAAAGCCGCGCCACGCTGTCGCCATCCATACTGCGATTCGAAACTTCAAGAAGCGCCATGCAAATTGCCACTTCCAACGAGGCGGAAGAACTGAGTCCCGCCCCTAGTGGAACGTTGCCGCGCAACAGAAGATTTGCTCCGCCCACAGTGCCTGCTTCGTGCTGCAATTGCCGCGCAATGCCAACCACGTAGTCGCTCCAATGGCCCCGGCGCGTGGCAGGCAGCTCTTCGAGGTCGAGCTCGACCCCCTCCTGATAGTTCTCGGAATGAACAATCAATCCCTTGCCATCTCTTGGCCCGATCGCGACGATTGTTTCGAATCCAATTGCGGCCGGGAACACGAACCCATCGTTATAATCGGTGTGTTCGCCGATCAGATTCACCCGCCCGGGAGCACGCACGAGAATCGGCGTTGCTCCGTACGTTTTTTCGAAGCGTTCCGATAACTCCAGCGGACCGTATTCACTAGTGGCTTTTGCATTCATGAGTTCGGATGGGCTGCCTGTGCCAGAGATGCACCTGATTTTGCTTGGTTACACGAAAGATTCTACCCGTTTGGCGTTTTCGCCGCCGCCGCTTTTGGCTAAGACTCGCCCCTATCCCCACTGTATCGTCATTCGCCGAAGCGCTATAGTGTCTGGCGCGGCAAATACGTCAGCAGCCGCCGAGGGTTCGCCCATAAATTTTGCCTCTATCCAAAGTCCACCAAGAGCATCAAAAGCCAAGTACCAAAAGCGACGCCAAGTGTTCGCACCTTCCGCAGGAGGATGATTCCATGGCAGGGAATGCCAAGCCGACCCAGAAGGCCCCGACAGTGAAACCGTTGACCCAGCGTAAAGCATGGCTTGCGCTGAAGGTCAATTATAAGACCGTGCAGCCCCTTCACCTGAAGAACCTGTTCGCCAAGGATCCCAAGCGCGCCGAAAAATTCACGATCGAGGGCCTAGGCATTTGCCTGGACTATTCCAAGAATCGCATCACCGAAAAGACTCTAAAGCTTTTGCTCGATCTGGCCAAGGAATCCGGCCTGCAACAGCGCATCGACGCAATGTTCCGCGGCGACAAAATCAATATCACGGAAAATCGCGCCGTGTTGCACGTGGCTTTGCGCGCGCCCAAAACGGAGACCATTCTCGTCGACGGCAAAAACGTCGTGCCGGCTGTCCACGCTGTTCTCGATAAGATGGCCGCTTTCTGCGACCGAGTCCGTAAGGGCGAATGGAAGGGTCATACCGGCAAACGGATTCGCAACGTGGTCAACATCGGCATTGGCGGTTCCGATCTCGGGCCGGTTATGGCTTACGAAGCGCTGAAGTATTACAGCCAGCGCGACATGACGTTTCGCTTCGTCTCTAACGTCGATGGCACGGACTTCGCCGAAGCCGTCATCGACCTCGATCCCACCGAAACGCTCTTTATCATTTCCTCCAAGACGTTTACCACCCTCGAAACGATGACCAACGCCCACACCGCACGGGACTGGACACTGAAGGGATTGGGTGGCGACGAAACATCTATTGCCAAGCATTTCGTCGCTGTCTCCACCAACGCCGCCGAAGTCTCCAAGTTTGGCATCGACACTGCCAACATGTTCGGTTTCTGGGATTGGGTCGGCGGGCGCTATTCCATGGACTCGGCCATTGGTCTCTCGACCATGCTTGCCATCGGCCCGGAGAATTTTGGCGCCATGCTCGATGGCTTTCACCAGATGGACGAACACTTCCGCACTACGCCCTTCGAACGCAACCTGCCTGTCCTTCTCGGTCTGCTGTCCGTCTGGTACAACGATTTCTTTGGCGCCCAAACTGTAGCTGTTTTGCCCTACGAGCAATATCTAAAACGATTCCCCGCTTATCTTCAGCAGCTCACTATGGAGAGCAACGGCAAATCCGTCCGGCTCGATGGCAAGAGTGTGAACTACGAAACGGGCCCTATTTATTGGGGCGAGCCGGGCACCAACGGCCAGCACTCCTTCTATCAACTCATCCACCAGGGTACGCGCTTGATTCCCTGCGATTTCATCGCGTTTGCGAAAGCCCTCAATGCGCTGGGCCGCCATCACGACATGCTCGTCGCCAACGTCTGTGCGCAGACTGAAGCGCTTGCGTTTGGCAAGACCGCCCAGCAGGTCAAGGCCGAAGGAACGCCCGATTGGCTGGTGCCGCATCGCGTGTTCGATGGCAACCGTCCATCCAATACGTTTCTGCTCGATCGCCTCACGCCCACGGCCTTGGGCAAGCTCGTCGCGATGTACGAGCATTCTGTCTTCACGCAAGGCACCATATGGAACATCGATTCATTCGACCAGTGGGGCGTGGAACTTGGCAAGGTATTGGCGCAGCGCATCATCCCCGAGCTCGAAAGTAAGACCAATCCCAAGCTTGCCCACGACAGTTCAACAAACGCGTTGATTCGACGTTACCGCGAACTACGCGATGCGTGATCGCTTGCAAACTTTTTTTCAAGGGAAGGGAACTGGTTCATGACCGCTACTCATTCGGATGCATTGGTATTCTTTGGTGCGACTGGCGATCTTGCCTACAAAAAGATTTTTCCGTCATTACAAGCTCTCGTGAAGCACGGCCGTCTCAACGTTCCGGTTGTCGGCGTTGCCAAAGCCGGCTGGAATCTCGACCAGCTCAAAGCACGCGCGAAAGACAGTATCGAAAAACACAGTAATCTCGACGCCGCTGCATGGCAGAAGCTGTCCAGCTTGCTGCACTACATTGACGGCGACTACAACGATCCCGCAACGTTCCAGAACTTGCGCAAGGAGATCGGCGATGCCCAACATCCCGCGCACTATCTCGCGATTCCGCCTTCGCTGTTTCCCCAGGTCGTCGAGCAACTTGAAAAGTCAGGCTGCGCAAAGGGCGCGCGCGTAATTATAGAAAAGCCCTTTGGCCGCGATCTGGCATCGGCGCGAAGTCTGAATCAGATTCTTCATCAATCCTTCGCTGAACAGGACATTTTCCGCATCGACCATTTCCTCGGCAAGCGTCCGGTAAACAATATGCTCGTGTTTCGTTTCGCGAACACCTTCATGGAGCCCTTCTGGAATCGCAACTACGTTGAAAGCGTTCAGATCACCATGGCCGAGGATTTCGGCGTGCAGGGACGCGGAGCCTTCTACGATCAGACCGGCGCGATTCGCGACGTTATTCAGAATCACCTTTTCCAGATTCTCTCGAACCTGGCGATGGAACCTCCCGTTTGCTCCGACAGCGAAACCGTTCGCGACGAGAAGGTAAAAGTCCTCAAAGCCATTCCGCCGTTGAAAGATGCGGATGCGATTCGTGGGCAGTTTCGCGGTTACTGTTCGGAACCCGGCGTGGCCAAGGATTCTAAGGTGGAAACATTCGCGGCTCTGCGTCTCGAGGTTGATTCGTGGCGCTGGCGCGGCGTTCCGTTTTTCATTCGAGCTGGCAAAAATCTGCCCGTTACGTGCACGGAAGTTCTTGCTCGATTTCGTTTGCCTCCCACGGTTATTCGCACCAGCAAGCTGACGAAAAATTATTTGCGCTTCCGCGTCAATCCCGATATCGATATCGCCTTGGGGATGACCGTTATGGCCCCGGGTGAAGCGATGGTTGGTGAGCCGGCGGAAATGTTGGCGCATCATCATCCCGACACCACGGAGCTGGATGCCTATGATGTGCTGCTCGGCGATGCCATGGCGGGCGATGCCACCCTCTTCGCCAGGCAGGACTACGTCGAAGAGGCCTGGCGCATTGTCGATCCCTTCCTGAAGACCGCCAGCCCGGTTTACGAATACGAGAAAGGAAGCTGGGGTCCCGCTCAGATCACCAGCCATCTCGTCCCGCTTGGAGGCTGGGAGAATCCCGCCATGCCCAGTTCTGCAGCCGCGGCGGTCGGCAACTCCTTTAAGTGAGTCCTGGTCGCAAGTCAAAATATGAATTCCGATTTTATTTCCCTGCATTCGGGCGATCTGAATGCCGCCTTCTGGCCGAGTGCCGGAATGTTGGGCGTGTCACTCAAGCATCGCGGCGCGGAACTTCTTCGTCGCATCGACGATTTGCAAGCTTCGAGAGCAAAGGGAAGCACCGCCGGGATACCGCTACTTTATCCTTGGGCCAATCGCCTGGCTGCTCTCCGTTACGAAGTCGTCGGCCGCAGCGTATCGCTACAGCCTTCTTCGACGCTGCTTCATTTCGACGATCACGGCCTGCCCATGCACGGCATCTCCTGGGGGCAATTGGCGTGGACAATTGATGCTTCCACTCAAGACTCCCTCGTCGCTCTCCTCGATTGGAATCGCGCCGACCTGCTCGATATCTTCCCATTTCCCCATCGCCTTGAAATCGCAGCGACCCTTTCTCCAGATTCCCTAGCGTTGCGTACCTCAATTGTCGCCAACGAAAACTCGCCCGTCCCGATCAGTTTCGGATTCCATCCATACGTCGGTCTGCCGAACCTGAAGCGCGAAGATTGGCATCTGGCTCTTCCACAAATGCGCCGGCTGGTGCTCGATCCACACGGGATTCCCACCGGCGCAGATGAGCCTTTCGCCGCTTTGGACTCCGCGCTTGGCAAAGCGAGCTTTGATGATTGTTTCGCGCTGCCGGATGATCAACGTTCTTTTTCTCTGTCCGGCGCCGGGCGCAAAATCACTGTCTCGTTCCTCGAAGGATTCCATTTTCTTCAAGTGTTCGCTCCCGCAGGCAAAGACTTCATCGCCTTGGAGCCCATGACCGCGCCCGCTAACGCGCTAATTTCGAAGCTCCACCTGCCGATCGTCGCGGCGGGCGAGAAATTCGCCGCAACCTTCCGCATAAGCGTGACTTCCGTCTAGCCAAACGGGAATGATAATAATCAAGTTGAGAAGGTGACTTGTCGCGCGTTGTAGAACGAAGATAGAAATGGCGCGCCCGGGGAGATTCGAACTCCCGACCCTCGGATTAGAAGTCCAATGCTCTATCCAGCTGAGCTACGGGCGCTCTATCTTCTAATTTCTCACAAATAGAAGTATTCAGGCCAGTTTAACTTCTGCTGTCCCGCGATGCCTTGACCAACAAAAAGGCCCGGCCGCATACCGGCAGCCGGGCCCAGAAAATACATGACGAAAACTCAGATGCCACCGGCACCGCCAGCGTGGGCCCGCGCGATTGCGCAAAAGTCTTTGCACATCTTCGATAGGTTCTTGTGTGACGAATAAGACCGTTCGCGTGTCGAATTGCCAACATCGGAAGTACTATCCTGATTGGAACTAAATACATTCAGCACCGTCATACCGAAATTTGCCTGAATGTCATCTAGCGCGTCGAAATCGACTGAATCCATCGTTAATGGCTGATAGGCGAGGGCTTAACCGGCCATTCGATGCGCCCGCCCATAAAGTTCGCCCATTTTTCCCTTCAAACCTTGGTAACTGACCCGCTGGTAAGCGCGGACGGGTGACACCCCACTGCTCTCAACCCGTCCCTTCGTCCAGTTGTTGCCTCACATCCCGCTGAGTTAACTCTTACGTAGGACCGAGTATTGGCGGACCGGGTGTATCCGGTGCAACAGGCTGGCGCTAAGTCGTTTCCGTGCAGCAAGCGCAATCCGAAGCGGCGAGATCCACGTGCAGCCCGTCGATACCGCAATTTCGAAAGAAGACGTAAGACTTCGTGAAACGGGAGTTGCCCATGAACGGAAAAAACAGATTAGAGCAGGGCTTCTCTCTGCTGGAAACTCTCATCGTGGTCGGCGTTATGTTCATTCTCGCCGGCATCACGCTGCTTAAGAGTTTCGGCACGATGGAAAGCTATCGCGCAAACGCAGCAATGGATGTGGTCTCAAGCCAGTTGCGCGTGGCGCGTCAGTTAGCCATCAGCCAGCGCCGCAACGTGCAGGTCACCTTCAACACTTCTACTTCGCCGCAGACGATTAGCTATCAGGTGATAGCTGGTTTGGGCGTCAATTCCGGTGCGAATGGGCCGACGATCAAGATGCCCCTGCCGAACCAAACACAATTTGTCATGGAGACCGGTGTGCCCGACACACCGATGGGCTTCGGAACGTGCTCCGGCACCTCTCCGGTTTGTATCGGAAGCGGTTGCTGCCTTTCCGGCTATTTCACTCCCACCGGCCAATTCACCGACCAATACGGAGTCACCGTCTACAACGGAACCGCATTTCTTGGAATACCGAGTCAGCCTGCCACCGCGCGCGCAGTCACGATAATGGGCAACACCGGCCGCGTTAGGCCATACACCTTCATAGGCCCGGTTGGCGGATCGTCATTACAGGTTTGGACGGAATAGGGAGCTCCTCCATGAGGACGAATTCAATGAAAAAGATGAAGTCGCCAAAAAATCACGGATTCACGCTGATCGAAGTCATGATCGCCATGGCGGTCATGTCCTTCGGCATCTTGTCTCTCGTTTCCATATTCACCCAGGGCTTGTTGGCCACCAACCGCATGCAGATTCAATACATCGCCCAGCAAAAAGCGCAGGAAGCGATGGAGACCATCTTCACTTCGCGTGACACGAAATTACTAACTTGGGCGCAACTCGCCAACGTAAGTAATGGCGGGATTTTCAAAGACGGTGCGCAACCGCTGTGCGCTCCAGGGCCGGATGGCCTGTTCGGTACCGCCGACGA
>DASXLU010000108.1:0-3200 GCA_036496065.1 Candidatus Acidiferrum sp. | reverse complement strand
GATGATGGCGCCGAGAAGGAATCCGCCGGAGGGGCCAAACTGCTTGACGAGCCGGTCAGCAACTCCGCGCGCGGCAAAAATCAGCATTACAAATAACAGCGCGGTGAAGGTTACGACCGTCGTGGCGAATGCCCGTCCGCCATATCCTTGCCAGGCCGCGAAAAGCGCTCCGCCAAGCGACAGTAAAGCCCAAATGCCGAGAATCGCCCAAACGCCGAGTTGCTTCATTCCTCGAAATGTCTCCTTTTGCCTGCCCTAGCAACTTTACACAACGGCGCGACGACAAGACGGAATCTCTGGAAAGAAAATTGTAGACTGGTAAAGAGAGAGCGAATTGAAACGCCTTGCCTATATCGACTGGATGCGCGGGCTTGCCTGCCTGCTAATGTTCCAGACCCATTGCTACGACTCGTGGCTGCGACCGGAACTTCGCGACACGCGCCTTTACAGGTTATCGCAAATCGGCGGGACTCTTCCGGGCCCATTGTTTATTTTTCTGGCTGGCGTGTCGTTCGCCTTGGTTACCGAGAAGTTGCGCGAGAAGGGAATTAGCCGCAACGCGATCGCGAAGCAAACCATGCTGCGTGGTGCCGAGATCTTCGGATTGGGAATTCTGTTCCGTGTGCAGGAATACGTACTCGGCTATAAGTGGGTTCCTTGGACCGACCTGTTGCGTGTCGATGTTCTGAATATCCTCGGATTGTCGATGATTCTGATGGGCGTTCTCTGCTGGTTGACGGCTTTGCCGAGCGTCATCCTGGCACGCAAGAGAGCCATCTGGTCTGGCGTGGGTGTGGCTGCGGTCATCGCTTTAGCAACACCACCCTTGTGGACGACATGGCGTCCACAATTTTTGCCATGGCCGCTGGAGTCCTACATCAATGGCGTGCATATTCTTAACGAGCCGCAGCACTGGCTTTTCCCCATGTTTCCGTGGTCGGCGTTCGCATTCGTAGGGATGGCCGCAGGCTTTTTGCTCTTTAGCGACTTCGCGCAGATGAAACAGGCGCAATTCTTTGGGCTGATCGGAGGCGCGGGGGCATTGGCAATTGTCATGTCGATGATCCTCGATAGGCTGCCGGTTCAGCTTTACGCTCATTACGACTACTGGCACTCCAGTCCAAATTTTCTGATGCTGCGTTGCGGCGTGCTGCTTATATTGATGGCAGGCATATACGCCTGGTGTCGGTGGGGAGCCGCGCAAATAGGGTTCAGTCCGCTGATCCAGCTCGGCAAGACTTCACTACTGGTGTACTGGGTGCACATCGAATTCGTCTATGGACGCCTCTCGATTTTGCCGAAGCACAAGAATAATGTTTTGATGGCGACGATCGGACTGTGCGTAATTTTTCTGGCGATGCTGGCACTGTCGTTGTGGCGGACGAGATATAAGAAGGGAACGATTAAGGCTTTGCAGCCGGGGACTCGTTCGGTGCCGGAGGCGGCAACTTGATGATGACTTCGCCCGGTTTGGCCAAGCCGAGTTCTTCGCGCGCGATCTTCCGGATCGTTTGTGGATCGGTCTTCAAGTCCTTTACATCCTGACCCAGCGCGGCATTTTCCTTATTCAGGCGGCTCAGTTCGCCAGTAACCTTCTGAATTTCCTGCTGCTTTTTCTGCATGGCCAGGAAGCCATGCGTGCCGAATATGTCGTGGACCACCAGAACCACGACGAATACCGCAAGAACCAAGCGACTGCCCCGCAGCAAATTGGTGTGCAGTTTTTCGTTCGGGTCTACGCTCATGAATTCTTCAGGATCCACTCCGAAGCATCGCGCGCGAGCTTAGCCGTAGCGTCCGCGCTTTCTGCTTCCACGTATAGTCGAAGGAGGGGCTCCGTGCCGCTCAATCGTAACAGCATCCAGGACCCATCTTCGAAGACAAATTTTGCGCCATCCGTGCGGTCCGTGGATACGACTTTTCTTCCCAAGAGTGTCGAAGCATCCACGGCCACCTTTTTGATCGCGTTTGCTTTCTGTTCGTCGGTGAGGTGGAGATTTTCGCGGATGGGGTGAAACTCGCGTCCAAGTTTCTTGTAGACCGCGCGGACCTGTTCGCTGACGGAAGCGCCGCGAGCGGCCGTCATTTCGGCGACGAGCAGGCATGCGAGGATGCCATCTTTCTCCGGGATGTGGCCGCGAATCGTGAGACCGGCGCTTTCTTCACCGCCGAGGGCGATCTTGTCGTCCCGGATGAGCTGACCGATATATTTGAAGCCCACCGGAGTCTGGAAGGCGGTTTGGCCGTGGAATTTGGCAACTGCGTCGACCATTTGCGTGGTTGCAACGCTACGGCCCGCAGGCATCTTCCAGTTGCGACTCTCCACCAGGTAATCGTACACAAGCGCGAGGATAAGGTTTGGCTGAATCCATGTGCCATCGCCATCGACGATGCCGAACCGGTCGGCGTCGCCATCGGTAGCCAGGCCAACCTTTGCGCCGGAGTCTTTTACGACTTTGCCGAGAGAGGCGAGGTTCTCCTCGCTCACGTCTGGGCCGCTCCCTTCGAACAAGCAATCGCGTTCTGTGCGGCGAGCGATTACGTCGATGCCATGATCGGCCAGCGCTTTGTCCAAGTAGCCGGCTCCGGCTCCGTGAAGCACGTCCGCGACAACCTTCACCTTGGCCTTCTTGATGACATCGAACCGCACGAGTTCGCCGATGCGCTTGAGGTAGTCCGCGCGAAGATTTACTTTCTCGCCGGCGGCTTCTTTTCCGTGCTTGGTTTGCGGCGCGGCGCCACGGGGAGAAAACCCTTCCTTCTCGATAATCTTGGCGACGCGCGCTTCAATGTCTTTGGTGACTTCGGGAAGGGCGGGGCCCGCATCCGCGCCGGAATATTTCAGGCCGTGATATTGCGCGGGATTGTGGCTGGCGGTGAAATTTATTGCTCCATCGAGATGGCGGCGGAGCACTTCGTACGCGACGGCTGGAGTAGGAGTGAAGGTATCGCAAAGCAGGGTTTTGATGCCATTTTCCTGAAGAACCTCGACAGCAAGCGCGGAAAACTCCTCTGAGTAAAAGCGCGTGTCGTAGCCGATGAGAACGGTGGGATGAGGCGTTTTAGCTTTCAGGTGCTCTGAGATGGCCCGAACCGCGAGGCGCACTGTGGCGAAAGTGAAATCGTCGGCGATCAGTCCGCGCCAGCCGCTGGTTCCAAACTTGATAGGACTGCTGCTCATTGTGGGTGCGGTGCTCATA
>DASXLU010000107.1:0-14005 GCA_036496065.1 Candidatus Acidiferrum sp. | reverse complement strand
CACGGTTTACCTCCAGAAAGCCGCTTCGCGCTGCGAGCATATGGGAAAACGGCGTGCCAAGGCAAACGGTCGCGCGGCCTGCGCTTATAAGGGGCCGCAACTCCATGCGCATCGCTTATGCCCAAGGTCTATCCCCGCTAGTACCCCGGAGCTATTGCGAGCAACAACCTCGGCCGCGATACTGCACATGGAGGCTGAGGGATGTTCTCCATCATGCTACTTGCGATCGCCGTTGTCGCGCTGGGACAGTTTGCCCTGTATTACTGGCGGGCCGTGCTTGCCGGTGTTGCAGCGCAGCCGGTTTCCAGCCGGGTGTTCGAGGCGGCCCACGTAGCTGAGCCAGCGCTTAGCGGAAACGACTTCTACAAGCTGGTCAGCCTGCACCGGCTTACTCCAAAACTGAAAACGGGTGACAGCGGTCTCGGCGTTGTGCGCGCTTATTACGCTGTGATGAGTCAGCTGGACGCGCTCTTCGGAAAGCTTTCCCCTGCCTTAATGACCTGGAGCGAGCGCGAACGCGTGTTGTGCGCCCGCTATGCCGCGGTTCAGATCGAACGCCGCTTGCAGAGTAACCTGGCGCACGCCGCCTCGTTCAATTCGTTCTAAACGCTACACGCGTGAGAGTTAGACACTTCGAGCTTGAACTCTCCATCCTTGTTTTTATTTACGCTGAAATCGCGGTGTGCAGGTAGTCCCCGCCGGTTAGTATGCCCAGCGTAGAAGTGTTGCTCCAGAGGTGAATCCCGCACCAACCGCAGCAAGCAGCACCACGTCGCCCTTCTTGAGCCTTTTCTCTTCCAGTGCAGTTTGCATCGCCAGTGGTAGCGTGCCCGCAGTAGTGTTGCCGTAGCGCTCGATATTGATGATCACCTTATCCAGCGGCATGCCCAACCTTTCGGCCGTGGCGGTAATGATCCGCTGGTTGGCTTGATGAGCGATGAAGCAGTCGACATCTTTTCCGGTGAGCCCGTTCTTGGCCAGGATGCGCTCAGTCATCTCCGACATTTTCTTCACCGCGTACTTGAACACGTTTTTGCCGTCCTGGTGGATGTAGTGCATTTTCTTGTCGACCGTCTCGTGGGAAGCCGGATTCAAGCTGCCTCCGCCGGGCATGTACAAAAACTGGCCGCCCATCCCTTCAATCTGCGCAACGTGATCGATGATTCCCGCTTCGCCATCCTGCGTGGGTTCGAGCATGACGGCGCCTGCTCCATCGCCAAAGATAATGCAAACCGCACGGTCGGTGAAATCCGTCATCGATGAATTGACGTCAGAGCCGATTACCAGAACTTTTTTGTATTGCCCCGATTCCACGAACTTTGTGCCGGCATTCAGCGCATAAAGAAAACCCGAACATCCCGCGGACACGTCGAATCCCCAGGTGTTTTCAATACCGAGTTTGTGTTGCACCAGGCAAGCAGTGGAGGGATACATCATGTCGGGAGTGACCGTGCCAACCACAATCAGGTCTACCGATTGCAAATCGAACGGATGCAAAGCTTGCAGCTTCTTTACGGCTTCCACGGCCAGATCGCTCGCGGCCACGCCTTTGTCTGCCAGGTGCCGTTCGCGAATACCGACACGTTCCATGATCCATTCGTCGGTGGTATCAACCATTTTCTCCAGGTCGGCATTGGTAAGCAGCCGCGGCGGAACATAACCGGCTACACCCGTAATTTTGGCGGCAATGCGGCGAGACATATTTCTCCTTGAAAAGTGCGAACACCCCTAAAGAAAATTCATTGTATGCGATGGACTTCGCAAGAAACAAGCTTGCGCGCGCGTTTATTCGGCAGGCAGAATTTCGTGCCGCCAGGTAAGTTTCGCGGTTTTTTGCAGCATCGCGGAGACCGAACAATACTTTTCTTCGCTAAGCTGAATCGCGTGTTTTACCGCGCCTTCGTCTAAATCTCCGCGCAAACGGTACAGAATTTCGAGCTTTGTCCAAACAGTTGGCGGTTCTTTGGCGCGTTCGCCGGAACAGATTACTTCAAGTGACTGCAGTTTCTGCCGCTTCTTGGCCAGAATGATCACAATGTCCGTGCCTGTACAGGCTCCCAAGGCCATCAACACCAGTTCCATCGGCCCAGGCGCTTTGTTGGATTCGCGATCGGAATCAACGGCTACAGCGTGACCTGAGGGACTTATCGCAACAAATTTCTGTTCGCCAATCCATTTCACTGAAGCTGTTTGCATGACGCCCTTCCCGGCGCAGAAGCGCGCTCCAAAACACCATTTTAACAGAAGGCAGGCTGCGTCACGTGAGGCGCGGTCTATTACGTAAGGGAATCAGGAAGGGGAACGAGACAGCAGCGACGCAGCTTCGATGATCGGATTCGGAAGCTGCCGCATCGCGCGCACAAACGCTTCCACGAGTTGCGGGTCGAATTGCGTGTTGGCGCAACGCTCCAGTTCAGCAAGCGCCTCAACGGCAGTGCGGCCCTTTTTGTAGCTGCGATCGCTGGTGATGGTGTCGTAGGAATCCGCAATCGTGATGATGCGAGCCCCGATGGGGATGTTGTCGCCGGAAACCGCCGAGGGATAGCCGGAGCCATCGAAAAATTCGTGATGATGCAGAACCATCTGCCGGATGCGCGCCAGCGCCGTGAGTGGCTCCAGAATTTTTGCTCCATAGGTCACGTGGGTCTTCATCGTTTCCCATTCATCAGGGTTCAACGGACCGCTCTTGTTCAGAATGCTCTCAGGAATGCCTACCTTGCCCACGTCGTGCAAAACCGCGCCCAGACGAATTTCCTCGACTTCGGACTCGGACATGCCCACCGCTTCCGCCAAAAGCGCTGCATACGCGGAAACTTTTTGCGAATGACCCTGCGTATATTGATCTTTGGCGTCAACGGCATAGGCCAATGAAGTGACCGTGTCCAATACCGATTGAGGCAGACTCTCGGGATTGCTCGCATCGGTTGAACCCGCGACTTCCGTGGCCGGCAACGACTCGGTGAACTGCCGCAGGCGTTGGTGAATTTCTTCGAACGCCTCAGGTCCCGTTGCAAACAGACGTTTCAGCGTGACTCCCAAATAGGCTTCCAGCACATCACGCTTCCAGCGGCGTGCTTCGTTCGGGTCGACATGGTCTGCGGTAGAAACAGTGTTGCCACCCTGATGCTTCGACAAGTACATCGACGCATCGGCCACCTGAATCAATTCCTGTGGCGAGGAGCCATGGAGCGGATAGCACGCAATGCCGAAGCTGGCGCTGATATTTTTCTCGCGCAGCAGCGAATCCGCAGCAACCCAACTGCGCAATTTTGCCGAGAGTTGACGCGCCTGCTCCATGGTGGTTTCCGGCATCAAGATGACGAACTCGTCTCCTCCGTAGCGCGCAACCACATCCGAGCGCCGGCAATTCGTCTCCAAAATTTGCCCCACGCGCTGCAAAACCAGGTCGCCTTCCAGGTGCCCGTAAAAGTCGTTCACAAACTTGAAGCGGTCCAGGTCCATCAGCACCAGCGCGAATGCCCGACCCGCGCGCGAAGAACGTTTCCATTCCGACGACAGCGCTTCCATGAAGAAACGATGAGTTTTCACTCCGGTCAACCCATCGGTAATGGCTTGTTCCTGCGCTTTCTGGAAGGTCAACGCATTGTGCAAAGCGCCCGCCGTCAAATCCGCCAGGGTGTGCAACAGCAGCGATTCTTCCTCGGAGATATCCACCCGCTCCGGCGTCTCGACATAAAGCACGCCGTGAAGATGATCGGCATAGAAGATCGGCAAGGCCATCGCCGTTAGCGTGTCTGGCAGGACTGGTCTTGGGCCGCTCGGCGAACCCGAGTGCGAGCGATACGTTGCAGCCTTTCCAGTTCGCGCAACCTGACCGATCAATCCGGCGTCCAGCGGCAGACGTGTTCCCAACATGCCGCGGCGTTTCCCGCTCTCCGCCTGGACAACCAATTCTCGTGTGGTGTAATCCAGCAAGGCGATGCCGATATGGTCATACGTCAAACCGTTTTCCAACTGCTCAGCGATTTTGGCCAGCACTTCATCGGGGTTCAGTGTGGCGATGGCGTCGCGAGAAATCAGATTAACCAGGCTCAGGTGTCGCGCTTTCGTGCGTTCCTCCTGGAACAGTCGCGCATTCTCGATGGCTATACTCGCTTCGCTGGCCAGCACGCGCAGCAACTCCAGGTGCCCTTCATCAAACGCGCGCTCCTGGTCCGAATAAATGCACAGCACCCCAATCGCGCGGTCATACGCAACCAGCGGCACTCCGCAGAAAGACCCATTGATCCGCTTCGGGTCCACACCGAGCTTGTTCACTTCGGTCACATAATTTTCGCGAATCAAAACTGGTTGCCGCGTGCGCAGCACGTACTCCGTCAGATGGTTGCCGGCCGGGCGCGAACGTTTCGGCATCCGCTCGCCTTGAACCATTTCCAGATCGAACTGTAAGACGTCGCGCAACGGATCCATCGACGCCAGGTACAAATTTTCCACGTCAAACAATCGCCGCAACTCTTCCCAGATTTTGGCCATCAGGTCTTCTTGATTTAGTGTGGAGCTCAGCGCACGTCCAATCTCATTCAAAACGTGCAGCTCTTCCGAGCGGCGCGAAGTCTGCTGGATCAGGTAACTGTTTTCCACGGCCATGCCAATCTGATGGCCGAGTGCGAGCAACAAACGCAATTCCGCTGGAGTAAAGCGTCGGTTGTCCGGTGTACCCAGCAGGAGCAATCCGAAGGCCTGTTCTTTGGCTTGTAAGCTGATCACTACGACGCTGCGCAACCCGTGGCGCAACGCCAATTCGCGAAACCGGCGGATGGGCTCATCTTTTTCCAGTGCCGTCAGGTTGTCGTCGCGCAAGTCGCGAAAGCCTAGCAAGCCTCCAAGTCTGGAAACCAGACCGACCAGATAATCGTCCAGACCCTCTTCCTGGGTCGCTTTGCTAAATTCGTCTGGAATTCCGGCGGACACCACAGATTTGGGACCGGTGGGATCGCCGTGGTGCAAGAAAAGCGCACCAGAGGGAAGCCGCACTACGCCTAGAACACGGTCCAAGGCCTGCGCGAGCATGCGCTGGATTTCTCCGCCTACAAAACTCGAGGTGGCCAGATTTAGGTTCGAAAGCGCCAGCATATTGCGTTCTATGCGGCGTTTCTCTTCCTCGTAAACCGCCATAACCAGCAACATGGACGCAAATACGGTCGGAAGCGCTGCAAGCGGTCGCGCCACCTGATCGTGGATTTGCGGAGAAATTTTAATTACGTGAAAACCAAGGAAAATCAATCCCCACAACCCGAACACCGCGGCGAGCAAGCGATCCGCCAACGTTTCGTGGTGTTGGCTCTCGATCCAAAAGAGGCAAGCCACGGCGAAATAGATCAGCGAGGACGGTACGAACGACGTCACTTCTAAAATGTTCAGCACATTCGCCATCGTCCATATGACCAGGATGGCAGCAGCAATACTCGCGGGCACCACCCAGAGCTTGCGGCGCATATAAAGTTGCGTACCGAGAAAAAAGGCTATGCCCGCCCAGCCAATAAGCAGGCGGTGTAGTGAGAACAGCAGCGGCTCCGCACCCAGCCACGGTTGCAGTGCGACCGGTAAATAATGCAAGCCATACAAAATCCAGCCCCCCGTCCACCACAACAGATAGGATTGCCGCTTCAGGACGTAGATGTAGGAAAAGAACCCGCCGATGAGAAGAGTGGCCAGCAGAAAGCCCAGCGCGATTGTGCTCTGCACTACCATGCCCAAGTTTGACTCCGCGGCCCTGTATGAAACGAGTTCGTAATCGGAAGGTTTTGTAGGTTACCTATGGGTAAGAGTACGCAGATCGTTCTCACGGACACACCCACGAGCGTGCCCAACCTTCGCCGGGCACAAGAGAACCTACCAGTTGCGATTATGAGGCACGGATATTTTCCGCGGCAAGCGTACCACTGTACCGGTAGCGTAAAAGATAGCAGGGGCGCGAGTAAGACGATGTGCGGGCCGCGTGGGCCCTCGCCTTCGGGCGTGGTTGGACGGAACCTGCACGTTTCGCTAAACTGGAGTTTTCGTCCACTAGAGCGAGACCTTACAGATCATGACAGAAACACCTGACAAGCAGAGCGGCGTGCGCGTTCGGTTCGCCCCATCACCTACTGGTTACCTGCACGTAGGCGGCGCGCGCACAGCCCTTTTCAACTGGCTATTTGCCCGTAAAGAGAGGGGCACGATGATCCTGCGCATCGAGGACACCGACGCCGAGCGCAACAAGCCTGAACTGGTGCAAGGCATCATCGACGGCCTTACGTGGCTGGGAGTGGATTGGGATGAAGGTCCCTTCTACCAATCGCAGCGGACCGAGATATATCGCGAAGCGGGGAAAAAGCTATTGGCAAGTGGCAGCGCGTTCCTGTGCTATTGCCCTCCAGAGCGTTACGTCGGCGGCGATCATGCGGTCGAAGGTGCTGCTGGTGGACAAGTCCGCAGGGTCGTGCGCTGCTCGTGTCGCGATGGCAAGCCCTCCACACCGGACGGCAAGCCGGCAATTCGCTTCAAGGTTCCCGTCGGCGGCACAACGAAATTTTTCGATGCGGTATTCGGCGAGCGCGAATTCTCTAACGACGAAATCGAGGATTTCGTTTTGCTGCGTTCCGGCAAAGATGGCGAGGATTTCGGCCAGGCGATGTACCAGCTCAGCGTCGTTGTCGACGACATCGACATGCGCATCACCCATGTCATCCGCGGCGCCGACCACATTTCGAACACTCCGAAGCAGGTACTCCTCTACCGCGCTCTGGGCGCCGGAGCGCCGATCTTCGCACACGTTCCTTTGATCCTGGGACCGGACAAATCGCGTCTCTCTAAGCGCCATGGCGCCACTGACGTCAACATGTATCGTACCGAAGGCTTCTTGCCCGAAGCGTTCCGCAATTTTTTGGCGCTGCTGGGCTGGTCGGCCGGAGGTGATGACGAATTCTTGCGCACCAGTGAATTGTTGAAGCGATTCTCGCTGGAGGGTGTGAGCCGCACCAATGGTGTGTTTGACCGCGCCAAGCTGGAGTGGTTCAACAC
This sequence comes from Candidatus Acidiferrum sp., assembly GCA_036496065.1. GTDB lineage: Bacteria > Acidobacteriota > Terriglobia > Acidiferrales > UBA7541 > Acidiferrum. The sequence goes on along the minus strand of DASXLU010000107.1, from coordinate 6,982 downwards.
GCAGTACTTGCAGAAGCTCCCGATTGAGGACCTCGTGCCGCAAGTGCAAGCTGAGCTGCAGCGTAGCGGGCTTTGGAAGGAAGAGTGGACCACCGGCGACGGTCACGCCTGGTTTTCGAAAACCGTAGATCTGCTACGTCCGCGCATCCGGCTCTTGCCCGATTTTTCGACGTGGTCGCGGGCATTCTTTATCGATGAGTTCGAAATTGATCCTGCTGCCAAAGCGAAGTTCTGGAAGGACGAAAAAGTCCCCGCGCTACTGGGGAATCTGGCCGATGCGTTGGCAGCTCTGCCCGATTGGAATCATGACGCCTGCGATCATGCTTCGCGCAAGGTCGCCGAAGAGGCTGGCGTCAAGGCTGGCTTGCTGATTAACGCCACGCGTGTGGCTATCGTTGGTCAGGCAGTAGCTCCGCCATTATTCGATACGATGGTCGCGTTAGGACAGGAACGAGTCGTGCGACGCCTGCGAGATGCGGTGCCAAAAATTGGCAAGTAAATTTTTCCAGCAGGAAAGCTGCTAGTTCGAATGGGTGGGGGACTTCTCTTGCTTGTCTTGTTTCGCCGCCATCTGCTTCTTAATGGTCTTGTGTAACACTCTCACTTCAATCATTGGGGCATCTCGCGTTCCGGTGATGCTGATGGGAATGACCGAGCCAACTCCGTTCTTTGCATAGAACGGATCGACGGGCTTCAAGAGCAGCGATTTCACGCCAGTCGTCAGCTGCGACAGCTTGGCGTGCAGCATCAGCTGGCCATTGAAGTCCAGAGCTTCACCGCGAATCGAGTAATTTCCGTCCAGCAGAATCTTTGCCCCTTGCACGGAAAACATCAGTTGGTGAAACATGGCGATGGCTTTATCCACGCGGAACTGGCCGCTCATGTTCGAGAGCGCGCTTCCGGCATTCTCATCCTTCACTTCACCGAGCGCCCTGCGGCTCAGCGCCTGCAATTTTTCGCGCACGTCGGGATCCGAAAAATTTCCCTGGCTAACCGAGAAATTGCCATCGAGCTGAATTCGATCGAGCATCTTATGTTTTCCCGGCGGGATCATCAGCTTGGTTTTGATATTCGTCGTACCGGTCATGGTCGGCTTAGCAGACTTCATGGCCAGGCTCAGGATGTCTTCCATGTGCGCATCGGTCGCGACAACGTCCAGAGTAATCAGATGCCCCTGTTTGTTCGGCGCGCGTACCACGCTGCCATTGGCAACGATCAGCGAATGCCCGAGCGTCGCGCGTACCGGATGGAGATATGTGTCACCGTTTGTGCCATCAACGGTAGCGGAAAAATCTGTGTGCAAAGGCACTGTATGCCCAACCGGATCTAACGAGAAATTGGGCGTGTTAGTTCTTCCCGCAACCTCGATCTGATCGAGCTGCCCGTCGTACTTTCCTGTGGACGAAAGCGTTCCGCCAATTCCAGCGAATGGATCGAGATCAGCGTTGGTGAATTCATAAGTTCCGGAAACGGGAGTGTTCCGCGGCTCATCGGGATCCCACGGCCCGAAGTGCCCGCGCGTAGCAATTTCGCCTTTGGGTTTCGCGTTGGTGAGCGTGCCCCAAAAAAGGAAGGGCTTGTCGAATACCAGATCCTTCATCGTCAAATTGTGAATATCGAAATCCAGCGGTTCTTTTGCAGGATCTTTGGGAAGAATAATCAGGTCCGTGTCGTCGCAGACCAACTCGTCGATCACTACCGCCCCGGATTTGGGAAATAGTTTCGCCAACGTGGAGTCTCCCTTCGATTTACCCCTCGGCGGAATAGTGATCACCATGTTTTTGACGTCAACTCTCCCTATGTGCGATGGCGCGCGAAAAATTCCCAGCGCTCCCAGATGAAAGGCGAATTTCTCTACATGAATCAGCGGCGGGACGTCTGTGCGCCCATGATTCAAGAGAGACAAGTTCGTCCCTTGCACTTGCACCGTGGGCCACAATGTTACGTGGAGAGATTCCAGGCCTACCGGACTCTGAAAACGCCGCGTTAATTCCTGTACGACTAGTTGTCGCGCCCGCTCTTCGATGATCTGGCGGTGGTAAATGCCGTATACGACCATGCACACACCGACGATCGGGAAAGCGATCGCCACATATAGCAGCAAGAGCCAACGACTGTGTCGTGGTTCCATTGCGACCCCCTGACGGAGACAATGTGGGCGGGTGGGCGAGCGAAAAGTACTACTGCGCGAAGACTGGGCGATTAGCTGGCCGCGCTGCTTTGTGGTCGGCCACTACATTCAGCGAGACATCTACCGGCAACGTCACGGGCGGCAGACAAATCTCGCTACTGCAAGCCTGGTAATGCAATTTCATCGAAAGATGCTGGCTTCCCAGCGGCGCGTCTGGCAAAGCCGTTACCGGTACGTGCAGCGTGACGGATTCCGTGTACACGTTCAGTTGCTTGTTCTTCGCAAACGCGAACGTTTGTAGGGTTCCCTTGGGGTACGCCACCTCCCCAACCTTGAATCCGGCTGGCGCTTCGGCGCGCAAATCGGTGCGGATCAAATAGCTTTCTGTGACTTCGCGAGCGTTAACGTGGAAGCCGGGCCGAATCTTCATCACCACCGCAACTTGAAATGTACTGTCGCGCGCCACCGGGTCGAACGATGAATAGCCCGTGGGCGCCACGACCTCTTTACCCGAAGGCACTTGCGAACCGGCACCAAAAGGCATGACCAGCGCCGCGAGTACAGCAAAGAGTCCGAGCGAAATTTGGCACCGCGACTTCATACCGCCACCTGCGTTCCCAGTTGTTGCGATACCACCCGGCTCATCACCGCGAAGAGATCCTCGCCGGTCTTTTCCAGTACAAACGCGCCGCGTGCCTCAGCCCAGCCCAGCTTGAAACTCGTCGATAGCGCCGAAATCCAGATCTCGCGGATAGGAGTATTGGGAGAAATAACGAACTTTGCGGGCTCCGGTTCCTCGAAGATCACTTCCAGCTTGCCGCTTTCCCCTTCCACATCGAAGCCATGCTGATCGCCCAGAACCAGCAGTCTCTTCTTCAATTGCTCGAACGCTACGTCGGCCTTCTTTTGGAATTCTTGCTCGGGAAGCATTCTTTGAGCCTACCTGACCCAATTACGACCGGCAAGTCGCCCACGGCTGCGAAGCGATTTGCACCAGCACAACTCGCGTTATAACTGGCCTTCGATGGCCTTTGCCAACGTGTCGTACCCTTCCAGTCCCTGAAATTTGCGCACCTGTTTGCCATCCCGCGAAATCAGAAAACTCGTCGGATAGCCCAGGATCCCGCCGAATTTGTCAGCAGCCTCATCGGTGCCCAGCCAAATCGGGTAGCTCATCGCTTGTTTTTGGCCGTTAACGTCGAAGCGCTCTTTTTGCAGGAATGGTGACACAACGCTTTTCCCTTCTTCGTCCATGGCGATGCCCACAATCGTGAATCCCTTTGGCCCATACTTCGCCTGCATGTCGATGAGCCATGGAATTTCCACGCGGCACGGATCGCACCAGGTCGCCCAGAAATTAACGAACACCACTTTGCCCTTCAGGTCCGCGAGCGACACATCGTTGCCATCGATGTCCTTCAGTCTAAGTTCCGGCGCTGGCTTTCCCTCTACCTTGGTGTCCCCTCCGACGTCGGGACCACTTCTATGCGCTGCGGTCAGCCTGGTAGCGCGGTCTGCGTAGACGGTAGCCGCGATCATGGCTAACACTGTCGTCACAATGATGATTGCTTTTTTCATAGAGAACGTTCCTGCCTATTCACAATTTTCGTTACATCCATTTCGAGAGCCCGCCTAAGATCGAAAGCTTACCCGTGAGCCAAGTCAACTTGTTGAACAGCACCAGGCCTCCCACGAATAAGAGTAAGGCGCCGCTGAAAAGTTCCACCGCGTGTAGATACTTCCGGAAATTTTTGTAGAACTGCAAAAACTGGCTCAGTCCCAGTGCGGTCAGCAAAAACGGCACCGCAAGCCCCGCGGAATAAACCGCAAGCAGCAACACGCCGCGCGTTACCGTAGCGCTCGCCGCAGCCAGCGCAAGGACGGACGCAAGAATCGGACCGATGCAGGGCGTCCAGCCAAACGCAAATGCAAATCCCAGCAGAAAGCCGCTGAAGATTCCCGGTTTCGTGTCCGTGTTTCGCAGGTGAACATCGCGGTTGAGCCAACGCGCCAGTTGCGGTCCTAGAAAGCCGATCACCGAGAGAGACCAAAAGTGGCTCGCACCCAATCCCAGAAACAGGGGTCCGTGGTGCAGGTACGCGGCGCAACCCAACGCCACCAGCACGTAGCCCAGCACAATCCCCACATTCACGTTCAGCCGCATCAATGCGCCGACCAGGTGCAAGCCGAACAGCAGAATCAGCGCTCCGCCAATGGGCGCAAGCAACGTACGATGCGCGCCAAGAAACCCGCCCACCGCGCTGGCTGACGCTCCGAAGCTGATGAACACTACCGAAAATCCGACCACGAACGACAGCGCCGACTTGAACAGTCCGCCCTTGGGCTGTTGCCCTTGGCGCAGTTGCTCCATGCCAATACCGGAGAGCATGGAAATGTAGCCAGGGACGAGGGGCAACACGCACGGCGACAGAAACGAAATCAGCCCCGCAAGAAAGGCGCCGGCCAGCGAAACATCGGTCATGTCAGAAGTGCCCCTTCTCCACTATTCTCGCACAAAGATTGGAATGAACGGACCTCGCACCTGTGCCGGATCAGCCTTCGCGGGCAACCCTCGACGTGCATCCGCCTAGCGCTACTTCATTAGACGCAAAGCTTCACGCAAAAGGCACTGACATTCGCAGACTTACAGTTGGCGCGTTTCGCCGACATCTCGCGGTGCTCTGCTGCTGGCAGCACGCGCAGAAGGCGCGCATTTCCTGAGACTTAAGAATTCGTCTGATGGCACGGCGTTTGCCCTGGTAAAGCGCGAGATGGTCCGCGACAGGGAGACCATGGTCTGGACGCCAAACAAGGTAACGCTCTTGCGAGTAGCGATCGGGTTTCTGGCTGTCAGCTTATTTGGGCGGAGCGCATGGCTCAATTTGTTGGCCGTGGCGCTCACCGTCGCGTCGATCGCCCTGGATGCTTTGGACGGGCACATCGCACGCACGCGAAAAATGGCCACTCCCGTGGGCGCGCAAATCGATGTACTGGGTGATCGCGTGATCGAAAATATGTATTTCACCTACTTCGCGGTGGCGGGAATGGTTTCGCTTTGGTTGCCAATGTTGTTCTTTGCGCGCGGCGCTGCCACCGATTTCCTGCGCGGCCTTGCCTTGAAGGCGGGCCATTCCGGCTGGGGTGCGAACGCTATGCTGCACACCTGGTGGGGCCGGGCGCTCGTGTCTTCTCGCTACAGCCGCGCTGCATACGCGGCGCTGAAATGCATTTGTTTTTGTTATCTCGGGCTGGAACTGGCGCTAACGCGTGGCCCGGTCGCGCTCATGGGCCCGCTAACTATCAACGCCCACGACGCCATCCGCGCCGGCGCGCACATCTTGGCCTGGATCACTGCGGGGTTTTGCGTCGTGCGCGGTCTGCCAGTGCTTATCGAGGGCTGGAAGTTCCTCGCCGGAAATTTGTCGGGAACCAAGCCTGCCAGAACACCGCAGAGAGGCGCTTCATGACTTTCGCTCGGACCGGCGATTCGCGCATTGCTGCGTTCTTTGACTTGGATGGCACGCTCATCGCCGAGCCATCTATGGAAATCCGGTTCTTCCGCGCGCTACGACAGAATGGCGACATTCCGCTTCTCAACTATCCGCGGTGGGCTTGTGAATCGCTACGTCTGCTGCGCGGCGGACTGACAAAAATTCAGCATGCCAACAAGCGTTATCTCAGTGGCGTCGAACGCGATCTGATTTACCGGCACGTCGCAGCAATTCCTATTTTCGACGAAGCGATCTCTCGCCTGGCTTGGCACGCTCGTCAAGGCCACATGCTGGTTTTAGTTAGCGGAACACTTGAACCACTGGCGCATATCGCCGCAATTGCCCTCGAATGTGAACTGGAAGCTCGCGGCGTCGAAACGCGGCTGCAAGTCTCCGCTACGCGGCTCGAAGAGAATTTCGGACGCTGGACCGGAAAAATCCTGGGCGATGCCGTCTACGGTCCGGCAAAGCGCGAGGCGACGTTGCAATTCGCGAAGCGTCACTCGATCGACTTGCGCAGCTCCCACGCCTACGGCAACTCCATCGACGACAGCTTCATGCTCTCTGCTGTCGGACACGCGCACGTCGTAAATCCCAACAAGCGATTAGCCACGCTGGCCAATCTTTACGACTGGCCTGTGTGGCATTGGCAGCACGAGAAGAGCCTTCCGTCCGCAATGGTGGCGGCTGCGGAATCAAAAATCCAACAACTCGAGAGCGGTGTATGAGCGCAAGAGATTTTCAGCAAAGGGATGAAGCATTGGCGGCCTCAGTTTGGGATGATGTTGCTCACACTGTGGGAGACCTGGACACAGCTTCGCCGCAGTCCAAAGCGATTCCCGGACGATGGAGTTCCCTGCAAGCGGAACTCGCCGCCACCTGGGACTTGTGTGGTGCGTATGAATGGTGCGCGTTCGGCTATCTCGGCGTTTCGAGCTTGCTCATAGCGCTGTTCGCCGAAAATCTGCAGCATCCTTTCCATCTGCTGCGTCTCAATGCCATCGTCGCGGTGATCATTCTGCTGCTTTGTCGCGTTGAAGCGCGTTCGCTGGCGCGCGCCCGGAATCTCGATGAGCCGTTTTCCGCGCGCTGGTGGCATTTCTGGCGGCACTGGTATCCGCACCTTTTCTTTTTGTATTGCTTCGAGCAGTTGGCCTACCTGATGAAATTGGTGACGCCGCACTGGCAGGATGCCAAGCTCATCGCCTTCGACTATTGGCTGACTGGCGTGCATCCCTCGATCTGGCTGGAGCAATTCGTCACGCCCGCTCGCAACGAGGCTATGCAACTCGTGTATCTCACCTACTTCGTCTATCTGGTGGTGCTCGGCGGCATTCTTTACTATCGCCGCGAATGGCAT
>DASXLU010000106.1:0-13249 GCA_036496065.1 Candidatus Acidiferrum sp. | reverse complement strand
ACGCCGGGCTTGCTGGAAGAGGCGCGGCCAGCGGTTGGCGAATATCGGGGCGGAATTGATACGTCGCTGGAAGGGGATGAGGTTCGAGGGCAATACGCGGTATGGATACTGGAAAGGAAGAAGCCGGGACTGCTGACCCTTCACCTGACTGCGCTGGACCACATTCAGCACGAAACCGGACCGTTCAGCACAGAAGCTGTCAGGGTGCTAGAGGGGATCGACACGATTATCGGAAAAGTGTGGGCTGAGGCGGAACTTGTTTCTCCGCAGCGGGCGTATATCGCGGTGGTCTCGGACCATGGATTCGCGAAATACGATCAGCAGTTAAATCTCTTTCCAGCATTCATTGAAGCCAAGCTGATTACGGTGGACGAGAAGGGGAAAATTACGGACTGGAAAGCCATGCCGTGGGAGACAGGCGGCTCCGCAGCGATTGTCTTGAAGGATTCGAAAGATCAGGCGACGGCCGAAGCGGTCCGCGACCTGCTAAAGAGGCTGACGGCAGATTCCGCTAATGGTATCGACCGCGTGCTGGAGGCGGATGAACTGCACCAGCGCGGCGGTTACCCTCCAGCTTCTTTCTTCGTAAGCCTGAAACCGGGATGGCGCACTGGCGCAGCCTTAACGGGGCCAGTCGTGTCCAAAATTAAACCTGGAGGAACTCATGGCGAACTGCCCGACTTGCCCGACCTGCGCGCCGCGTTCTTTTTGGTGGGGCCCCACGTTCCAGGAGGGAAGGATCTGGGATTGATCGATATGCGCGATATAGCGCCAACCTTGGCTAAAGAGGCGGGTCTGTCGCTTCCCAGTGCCGAAGGCAAAGCGCTACTGCCCTGACGACCCGGGTGTCTGCTACTAGCGTTACCCGAATGCTTTGCGCCTAGCCGAGCGCACTCTATACATACTTCTGTATCCCAAAGGCGTATTAACTCTTTTCGCATGCATGCTAGCGAATCGCAGGCGATTACAAGCGCTTCCTCCTTATCATTGAATAAGCAAGCAAGGCCCTCAGTCAGGTTCCGACAGCAACTTTGTTCGTATATCGCGTGCGTTAATTAGCCACGTGAAGGCGCGCCTCGTGGAGGAGACGTAATGAAAGACCGCAAGTCCGCGAAAGCACAAAAAATCAAGCAGGGCTTGGACCGCCGGCGCTTTTTGCAAGAATCGGGCGCCACCGGATTAGTGGCATTGGCGGCTCCGCACCTTCTTTTCGGAAAGCCTGCGCGCACAACGGGCCGTGCGATCAAGATCGGCTTCATCGCTCCGCGTACCGGCGCGCTGGAACGCTTCGGAGAAGGCAACGACTTCATCGTCAGCCACATTCGCAAACTGACCGCGGACGGGTTGATCATCAACGGTGTTTCGCATCCCATCGAAATCATAGAGAAGGATAGCCAGTCGAATCGGGTCCGCGGCTCGGAAATCGCGGTAGATATGATCAAGTCCGAGCACATCGATCTGATGCTAGCCTCGAGCACGGGGGAAACGGTCATTCCTGTTAGCGATGCCTGCGAAGCGAACGGGGTGCCCTGCATCACGACGGATTGCCCGTGGCAATCGTACTTTTTCGGACGCAACGGCAAAACCGACAAGGGCTTTCAGTGGACCTATCACTTTTTCTGGGGCCTGGAAGATCTGATCGCAGTGTTCACGAATATGTGGACCGGCACGCCCACAAACAAGATTGTTGGCGCCCTGTGGCCCAACGATGCGGAAGGCACTGCTTATTCCGATGCGAAGTTTGGATTCCCGGGAGCGTTGCAGTCTAAGGGATTCAAACTCGTCGATCCCGGCCGGTTCGAACTCTCTGCGAGAGATTTCTCGCAACAGATCGAAATGTTCAAGGCCGCCAAAGTTGAAATTCTGACCGGGGTGATGCCTCCGCCAGCGTTTGCGGCGTTCTGGAAGCAAGCGGCTGAAGCGAAATTCACTCCCAAGGTGGCGACTGTAGCGAAGGCGATTCTTTTTCCGACGGCAGTGGAAGCGCTCGGAGAAAGGGGAGCTGATCTGACCACGGAGATCTGGTGGTCACCCAGTTTTCCGTTCAAGTCGGGCTTGACGCAACAGAATGCCGCCGAGCTTTGCGCGGCGTATGAAGACGAAACAAAGAAGCAATGGACTCAGCCCTTGGGCTTCCATCACGCGCTGTTCGAGGTAGCGCTCGACGTTCTGAAGCGTTCGAAAGATGTGGAATCGCCTGCCGCGATCCGCGACGCGATCGTCGCAACGAAATACGATTCCATCGTGGGTCACATTTCTTGGGAAGGAAAACCGGTTCCGAACGTTACTAAAACGACGCTGGTGGGCGGCCAGTGGATTCCCGGGTACAAATTCGACAAATGGCTCGCAGGTCAGAAATTCAAATATGACCTGGTGATCGTGAATAACGCGAACGACGAAATGATCGGTGTACAGCGCAAGCTGGAACCGCTATCCGCCTGAAAAGCGCAGGGAATGTTAGGTAAAGACGGGCTCTGGCAGAGTCCCTGTGCCCGCACGATTTCAAAAATAAAGCCTTCGCGCGCCACGGAAAGCAGTGTGCTGATGGGAGGAAAGCAGATACCTCGCTGTGCCTGCCTGCCGCAGGCAAGCTCGGGATGACAGAATTTGGCGTCGCGCTCGACCCTTCGCATCTGCCGTATCGCCACGGCCGCCCGTGTCCGCTAGTTCGCTGCTTCCTGGGAAGCGCGAATTTCTTGCCAGCGGCGGGGCCGCTTGTTGGCCTGCAGGACTTTCTTTCGCAGGCGGATGGACTTTGGGGTGATTTCTACGAATTCGTCGTCAGCGATGAATTCAATGGCCTGTTCCAGGCTGAGTTGGCGATGCGGAATCAGGCGAATGGCTTCGTCGGCCGAGGAAGAGCGCATGTTGGTAAGCTTCTTTTCCTTGGTGACATTCACTTCCATGTCTTGCTCGCGCGAGTTTTCGCCGACTACCATGCCCTCGTAGACTTCAATCGTCGGTCCGATGAAGAGTTCGCCGCGTTCCTGCAGTCCCCACAAGGCGTAAGCCGTGGAAACACCCGGACGATCCGCCACAAGCGCTCCGGTGGGACGCAAGGCCATTTCGCCGCCGTACTCCATCCAGCCTTCGAAAATGGAGTGAATCAGGGCGGTGCCGCGGGTATCGGTGAGCAACTGGCTGCGCAGACCAATCAACCCCCGCGAAGGAATTTTGAAGTCGAGCCGCACGCGGCCTGAGCCGTGATTGCTCATCTTGAGCATTTCGCCGCGGCGGCCGCCGATGGTCTCCATAATGATGCCGATAAAGTTTTCGGGGATATCAATGACCAGCCGCTCGACAGGCTCGAGCTTCTTGCCGTTTTCCGTACGGACCACGATTTCCGGTTTGCCAACCATCAGTTCGAAACCTTCGCGGCGCATCGTTTCGATCAGAATGGCCAACTGCAATTCGCCGCGGCCGAGCACGCGAAAAGATTCCGGTGTGTCGGTATCTTCCACGCGAATGGAAACATTGGTGAGCAGTTCCTTCGCCAGGCGGTCGCGAAGGTCGCGGGAGGTCAGGTAGCTGCCTTCCCGGCCTGAGAGGGGCCCGGAGTTCACGCTGAAAATCATGGCCAGAGTAGGCTCGTCGATGGTGAGCGGCTCCAGCGGCATGGGATTTTGCAGGTCGGTGATACTCTCGCCGATTTGAATGCCTTCCACGCCGGCAATCGCTACGATGTCTCCCGCGAAGACCGATTCCGCTTCGTCGCGCTCCAAGCCGCGAAACGTGTAGAGCTTGGTGATTCTGGTCGGCTGCAGTTTGCCGTCGAGCTTACTGATGCCAACATCGTCGCCGCGCTTCAGCGTGCCATTGAACATGCGGCAGATCGCGATGCGGCCAAGAAATTCGGAGTAATCGAGATTGGTGACTTGAAGCTGCAACACGCCTGCAGGATCGCCGGCCGGCCGCTGAATCTTGTTCACGATGGCCTCGAAAAGAGGAAGCAAATCCTTTGAATCGTCGTCGATTTTGCGGTGAGCCACGCCTTCGCGCGCATTGGTGTAGACGATGGGAAAATCCAGTTGATCTTCCGTGGCGTCGAGGTCGATGAACAGGTCGTAAATTTCGTTCAGCACTTCTTCGGCGCGCGCGTCGGACCGGTCGATTTTATTCAGCACGACTACTGGTGGAAGCTTGGAGGCAAGGGCCTTCTGCAATACGTAGCGGGTCTGAGGCAGCGGGCCTTCGCTGGCGTCCACGAGGAGCACTACGCCATCGACCATGCGCAGCGCGCGTTCGACTTCGCCGCCGAAATCGCTGTGGCCTGGCGTGTCAACGATGTTGATCTTGGTGTCGTGGAAGAAAAGCGCCGTGTTCTTGGCGAGAATCGTGATGCCGCGTTCGCGTTCCAAATCGTTGGAGTCCATCACGCGCTCGGCCACTTCCTGGTTGGCGCGGAAAATGCCGCTTTGCTTGAGCATGGCGTCCACCAGCGTGGTTTTGCCATGGTCGACGTGAGCGATAATTGCGATGTTGCGAATATCTTGAGTCATAAGCGATTCGTGTTCAGACAAAAATAGCTGCTGAGAGACAACCAGCAGCCCGGAAAGAACCCCTTCTTCGTTAGTTTCAGGTGCGGTCTAAGAAGTAACAGTTTATCAGATGATTGCGGTTACGGGCCACCAGAGCGTTTGCGGCGGTAGTTGGTGAGGTGGAACTACGTGATATGCTCGCAAGGTTTTTGTAATTCGAACGGCGAGGTTCGCGAGATGATCAGAGTTTCCCGGTTGGCGATTGCGCTTGTATGGGTATTGGTCGTGGTGTGTCAGATACGCGCCGATGAGCCACAGCAAAAGCCGGATCTGCCGCAATTGTTCGTGAAAAAGGAAGTGATGATCCCGATGCGCGACGGGGTGAAGCTTCATACCGAAATTTATACGCCGCGAGACGCGAAATCTGCGCTGCCGATCTTCATCGAACGCTCTCCTTACGGCATTTCTGCGAGTGACAAAGGATACAGCCCGGCCCTCTATCGCTATTCGGAGATGTTTGCGGATGGCTATATTTTTGTGTTTCAGGATATTCGCGGGCGCTACGGCTCCGAGGGCAATTTCGAAATGAATCGCCCGATCCATGATCCGCAAGATGCCAAAGGAATCGATGAGAGCACGGACACCTACGACACGATCGAGTGGCTGGTCAAAAATGTTCCCAACAATAACGGTCGAGCGGGGATTGCCGGCATATCGTATGGAGGATTTCTTGCCGCGGAAGCACTGGTGAAGCCGCATCCGGCGTTGAAGGCTGTTTCCGAGCAGGCTTGCATGGGCGATGCCTGGATGGGCGACGATTTCTTTCACAACGGAGCTTTTCGGCTGAGCTATGGATTCGAATATTCGGCGTTGATGGAAACGAGCAGCGAGAATTACAGCTTCCAATTCGATCGCTTCGATTTGTTTGACTGGTATTACCGCTTGGGGCAGCTGTCGAACGTTAACACAAAATATTTTCATGGCAAGATTCCCACGTGGAACAATTTCACCACGCATCCCTCTTACGACGAGTTCTGGAAGAAACACGCGATTGAAACGGCGCTGAAGCAAGCCACGGTGCCAAACCTCAACGTGGCGGGCTGGTGGGACCAGGAAGATTTCTACGGGCCCATGCACACTTACGCCAACCTTGAGAAGTCTGACGAGAAGCACATGAACTACCTAGTTGTGGGGCCGTGGAATCACGGAGGCTGGGCGCATGGAAGAGGCGACTCGCTCGGGGAAATTCCGTTTGGCGTTGACACCGCGCTTTATTTTCGGCGAAACATTGAGGCGCCGTGGTTCGCGTACTGGCTGCACGACAAAGGCGCATTGCCGGTGAAGGAAGCGCTACTGTTTCAGACGGGAAGCGACACGTGGACAAGTTTCGATGCGTGGCCTCCGCGAGAAGCGCAAAAGAAAAATTTGTATTTTCACGAAGATGGCAAGCTATCTTTCGAGGCTCCCGCTGCCGAGGGCGGCGAGGCATTCGATTCGTATGTGAGCGACCCGAATCATCCGGTGCCGTATCGCCACCGGCCTGTCGACATGACCTATCCACCCGACCATCCGGGAAGCTGGTACACGTGGCTGGTGCAGGACCAGCGTTTTGTTGAAAATCGCCCGGATGTATTGAGCTGGGAGACGGACGAGTTGTCGGAAGATGTCACCGTAGCTGGCCAAGTGACCGCTAAAATTTTTGCAGCTACCAGCGGAACGGACAGCGACTGGGTCGTAAAATTAATCGACGTATATCCGCAAAAAGTGGAAAAGGACTGGAAGCTGTCAGGCTACGAATTGATGATCGCGGATGAAATTTTTCGCGGGCGATACCGGGAATCGTACGACAAGCCGGAGCCTATCGCCGCTGGGCGAGTCACGCCTTTTGTTATCGACCTGCACACGGCGGATCATGTTTTCAAAAAGGGACACCGGATTATGGTGCAAGTGCAAAGCACCTGGTTCCCGCTATACGATCGCAATCCGCAGAAATTTGTGCCGAATATTTTCGAGGCGAAGGAATCGGATTACCAGAAAGCCACGCAGAAGATCTATCGCTCAAAGGAATATCCCTCGTCGGTAGAAATTTCTGTAGTGCCGGCGGGCGACGGCGTGGTGAAGTCCGCTAACGCTTCTCAGTCACAGTAGTTTCTTTGCGCATCGCCGTGGTGGCTGGGCGCAAATTCAAGACCACCTGAAACCACCAATTGGGCTGATAACGAATTTGCACCGGGACGGCGCGAAGCTCGCCTTGCGTGCCGGTGACGATGGAGAAGTACACCTTCTTGCCGGTGATCTTGTGGGTAGAGACAAAATCGAGCTGCATCAGGTTGCTGTAGGAAGAGTCGAGTAGCGAGCTGTTGCTGGGGCCAGTAAGATGCACGGCCAGAGTAGGCAAAAGCGAAACGCTTTCCAGAGTCAGCGTGTTCTCTTGAGCGTCGTAGACGTAGCACCGGGAAACGTGTGCTGGCTGTCCCGCGAGCGCAGCATCCATTAATTCCGCAACGGTAGCGAGAAACTCCTTGGCGCGCGGGCAGCGCTGCTGGTCCTGCAGCGAGCGCACGGGCTGGGCGGAGCCTCCAATTTTATCGAGCATGAGTGGCTCAGCCATTTCGAACTGGTGCAGGTTGTAGTCCGTATCGGACTGTAAGTTGACGACGAGAGAAATGGCCTGCGCCGGCTCCACGCGACTCAGAATGCCCGTAAAAGAATGCTCGCCGTGGTCTTTTTCTTTGCGCAGCTCTTCTTGCATTTCGCTTACGGATTTGCCGCGCGAAGATTTCATGAAGCCGAAGAAGGCGCTGGCCGTGACGTCATCGTTGGCCGCAACCGCCTTGACCGGATCCTTGTGCAGGGACACTTCAGTGCCGGCGCCCCAGCGGTTAATGGCTCGAGGAGCCTTTGCGGGGTCGCTGCCGAATAGCACCTGAAAGAATTCCTGATGTGGATCGTCGATCGAAACGCCGCGGCGAATGTAGCCGCCGCCGACGTCATCCTTGCCTGCCCAAAAGACCAGCAGGCGGACGCGCGCGGTCATGATGTAGTCGTACTGCACGATGCCGCGCGAGGGCGTGCGTACCCACTGCAGGGCTTCGTTGATCGATTGGCGATCGGCGGACGGAGCCGAGGTCGCCAAGTCCGAAGCAAAAAATAGTAGGAAAGGAAGAAGTGTGAGGCGGATGGCCGCGGCCCTCATACTCGGGGACCGCCGCCTTTCATAAAGAATCTGCAAGGCTGATTCATGAGCCCAGATTTTACTATCTATTTATTACGCACATTTGACGCAAATTTAAATTAAGAAACATGACTGTCTAACAGAAAACCTTCGCACCTACACGCATAGTGGTAGGAGCATGCCCGCACACGCGTCTTTGCGCGCCGGGCGGCTGATGTCGAAATACCACGGAGGGCTTCCGATGAAAAGCAGCCCGGAGTCTGCCAGGGGAGACGATCGTACCGCGCCGGCCGAAGACAAGGTGTCGCTGCGTGTGGCGTCGCTGCGTTTGCTGCGCGCTCCGCGAACATATTTGCTGCAGCGTTGGAACTGGAAATCCGCGGTGATGAGCTCGGCGTTCCGCGCGGTGCTCTTCTTTTGCGTGAATTTGACGGCAGGCTTCCCGGCGGCGCGCGCCGCTTTCCTGACGGAACTCGTCTTTCGGGGAATTACTTCGGGCTTCTACGGGGCGCTTACCGAGGCCTTTCGGGAAGTAGAGCCAGCTTGGGAGGGCGCGCTAGCGGTGATGCTACTGCTACCGATCGCCAATCATTCACTGGAATTTGTGGTGCACTGGATGCGCGGAACGGTGAAGATCGGCCCCAGCATCATCGCCAGCGTGATCTTTACAGCGTTTTCTTCGCTATTTAACTGGTATGCGATGCGCCGAGGAGCGTTGATCGTGGGAGCGGGAAAGGGTTCGCTGTGGGGCGACCTGGCGCGCATGCCGAAGCTGGTGATGGACTTTCTGAAGGCTGTTCCGAGGCTGATGGCGCCTCGTCCGACGCAGGGTGCAAACTCGTCGCCTGCGCTGCCGGACAGTTCTGTTTGATGTCGAGAGGCTGAGATTTGTCGAAACAGTTAACGAGAGCACAAATGTTGATGGGCAAGTTATCGATGATTAACACAGACTTTCTAACTTGAATCGAAAGAGCACTGCTGCCCGCCGTATCCACACGGGAAGGGAGCAAGTCATGACGGGTTGTCAAACACGAATCCACAAATTCCAAGCGCATTCGGATTTTTCGTCATCGTACCGGTTCGGAGTTTCGTTACACAGCCACACGATGCATTCCAAGGAGTATCTGGACCGGCTGCCTACGTACATCGCGAAGGTGCCGATCGGATCGTATATCCTGGAGCGAGAAATCGGGCGATCGCATCTCTATACTGGGCGAATCTTCGACTTCAAGAAAATCTATTGGACACCGCCACTTTCGCCGCGTGAAGCCTACGACCTGGAAAAAACTCAGATCAAGATGAAGCTGGGGATACGTGCGATGGTCTCGCTGACGGACCACGACAATATTGAAGCTGGGCTGCACCTGCGCATTTTGGAAAGGACTGCGAAGACGCCGGTGTCCGTGGAATGGAGCGTGCCGTTCGAACAGACGGAGTTTCATCTGGGAGTACATAACCTTCCACCAGCGCAGGCCAGGGAATGGATGGAACGGCTCGCAGGCTATACGGCGCATCCGGAGCCAGCGTTCTTGCCGGAGCTGATGGCCAGTCTGAGCGCGGAGCCTAGCGTTCTGGTCGTGCTGAATCATCCTTTCTGGGACGCGAAGAGCATCGGGAAAGTGGAGCACAGAGTGTCACTAAAGGCGTTTCTCCACGAGTATCGCGGTGGGATTCATGCGCTGGAATTGAATGGGATGCGATCGCGGCGAGAAAATCGCGAAGTGCTGACGCTGGCCGAGGAAGTAGATGTTCCAGTTATCTCTGGCGGAGACCGTCACGGCTGCGAACCGAATGCCACGTTGAACGTGACCCGGGCCGGGACGTTCGAAGAGTTTGTGCAGGAGATTCGCGAAGAGCGCAAGAGCGAAGTGGTGTTGATGCCGCAATTTTTTGAGCCCTTGCAACTGCGGCTGCTGGAAAACGCGTGGCATGCGCTTGCGGACGCACCTGGCGAATTTGGGCGTCGTCACTGGATGACGCGGGTGTTCATTGAAGAGAACGGCGCGGTTAAGCCGCTTTCGCATTACACCGGCACGCGCTTTCACCGGGTGATCGACAAATTCCGCTGGGTGATGGCGCTGGTAACCAATCCGGTGCTGCGGCCGGCGTTGCGCCTGCCGTTCCTGGGGAATGAAGAAGGCGGTTTGTGAATTCGCAACCACGCGTTGCGCTGCTGTGCGAGACATTCCACGAAATAAATGGAGTGGCGCTAACCGCGCGCCAGTTGGTGACGTTTGCGGAGAGGCACAACCATCCGCTATTAGCTATTCACGGCAGCAAGCAGCGCCGCAACGTGCAAGAAGGCAGTGTGCGGCGGGTGGAGTTGACGCGAGGTTGGGCGAGCATCGGTATCGAAAGCGATCTGGAGTACGACTTTTTCCTCTGGCGATATGCGGGAGAGATTCGAAAGGAACTTGAGTCTTTCGCGCCAGACGTCATTCACATCACCAGCCCGGGGGAATTCGGGCAGATGGGCGCCTATCTAGCGCACAAGATGCAAATTCCGCTGGTGGCGTCGTGGCACACCAATTTCCACCAATTTGCAGCGAGACGGCTTAGCAAGCTGCTAGGGTTCCTTTCAGAGGGAGCTACGCGCAGCTCGGTAGCGTGGTCTCAGGAAATAGCGCTGAAGCTGCTTTTGCGATTTTACGGATTGGCAAAAGTCACGCTGGCACCAACAGTGCCACAGGTGCAGTGGCTGGCGGAAAACCTGAAGAAACCATCGTTTCTGATGCCACGGGGCGTGGATTGCGAACAGTTTCATCCGGGGCGCCGCACGGTTCGGGACTTTAGTCTGCGGTTGGGCTTTGTGGGCCGGGTTACGCCGGAAAAAGGAGTGCGGCTGCTTGCGGAGATAGAACGCGCACTGGAGAAAAGCGGTGTGCGGGATTTTCGCATTTTGGTAGTGGGAGATGGAAGCGAGGTGGGATGGCTAAAAGCGAACCTCGCACATGGAGAATTCGCCGGCGTGCTGCGCGGTGATTTTCTGGCGGATGCGTACGCGAATATGGACCTGTTCGTGTTTCCGTCGCGTACCGATACGTTTGGCAATGTGATTCAGGAAGCGGCAGCATCTGGGGTAGCCTCCGTGGTTACGGACGAAGGCGGGCCGAAACATTTAGTGGCGCCGGGAATTACTGGGTACGTTGCCAGCACCAACGAGGAATTCGTTGCCAAGGTTGTGGAGCTGGCTCGCGACCGTGAGCGGTTGCGGACGATGGGGGCAGTCGCACGCGACAAAGTGATGGGGAGTTCCTGGGATGCGGCGTTCGAAAAGACTTATCTAGCGTATCGCCATTGCTGGACGCAGCGAGAGGCGGAAGCAGCGCAGGAAAAAAAACTGTCCATGAGTAACGGACACGTCGCGGCACTTTAACGGGCTCGCGGCTGAAAAGGCCGACGTCATCGATCGCCCTCGCGAGGAAATTTCGCTTCGCTCGAAAATCCAAAGAAGAGAGATTCATCGCGCGAAATGTGCGCGATGACGCAGACATCCTCACTCCGCGGACTCCGTTCGAAATAACGGAGCAAGTTACGTGCGAGTTTATTTTTGGGCCATGTGCTGGTCTTCGCCAGCACGAAATTCTGTCCACGGTCCGGCTTTCATGTCGCGAAGAAACTGCGCCTGCCAGGCATAGTCAGGATGAGCTGCCAGAAATGGCTGGGCAATGAAATCCTCGCCGCACGGATGGCATGCGAGCCGCAAGCCGCATATCTTTCGCCATCTCAGAATCCGCGGCTTTTCCCTGCACCGCACCGCCGGGAAAATTCGGACCCCAGGCCCAGATGGCCACGCCGCGCGGAGACGCGTCGACGTGACCGCAAAGCACGCGCTCGTTGGCTTCCGGCTTTTTCTGGAAGGAGTCGACGTGATCGCTGAGCATATCTTTCGCAAGCGCCACGTCAATCTTCCCTTTGTTTTCGTTCAGCAACTCTTCCCAGCGAGCGCGTCGCGCATTTGGCGAAGTTTCCATGTCCTTGGGATCGAACTCGCGGGCATCTTCGTGGATGACTTTGGGATCGCGAGCCCAGTTGGACCCAGCGAAGACTCCATCTTTCGTGCGCCACAACTTATAGGCTTTCAGACCAAGCTCGAGCTGCGCAATTTCTCCGGTCTTGCGGTCGCCGAGCAGCCAGTCGTTCGCATAACCGCCGTTATTCCCGTCAAGCATGATCTTGGTGTATTCATCGATTGAGCCAGCGTATTGCAGCGCTTTGCGCGCGCGCATGAATTCCGGTTTGCCATTCGGATCCCAGCCTTCGAATTGCGTGATGGTAGTTTCCGTGACCATCAACCCGTCGCTGTTGATGCCGAAATCGTCATCGCTGACAATCACGCCGGGAAAGCCGTCCATGATCATGCGGTAGCCGTGGCTTGGCTGAATGTCGAAGATGATGCGCCAGCGCTCGCCGTTCATGTAGCTGGTCCAATTATTGTGCGCGATCACGATGCGGCCGTCTTTCGTCCAGCTACCGGTGGCCACAAAGGCGCTGCAGTTGCCGGGGCTTTTGAGATTCGGCGCGTTCGAAACCTTTTCGCGCTTGTTGAGCCACGGAACGTAATAATCAGGCACCTCTTCGAACGAATTGAAGGCGACGATGTCGTAGACGTCCAGGTTGGAACCGGTTCGAGTATTCAATCCTTCAGCGATTCCCTGCAATTCCTGCTGATACTCCGTATCGATTTTGGGCCAGAGCATTTCGCGGGCGACCTGGCGGAAGAACGGCCAATCGCGTTTGGTCTCGTGCATCATGCCGGCGCTGACCGCTGGAAAGGCATCTTCGATTTCAGGGGCGAGAAGATAGCCGTGTTGGAAACCGACAGTCGCTGGATCGCCTTCGAGATGAACGAAGACCCAACCGTCGCGCTCGACGCGATAGCTGCCCTTTAGCCGCGGATCGTGTTCACGCGCTTCGGCCAGCACGGCATCCTTCTCGTTTTTGGCTGTGGCGGCGTCCCCTGTGGAGCGGCCCGAAATCCAGAGCAGGATTGCACCAGCGATCACAATGACTACCGCAGCAATTCGACGGAGAGATGAAGACATAAAGCGGATTCCTCCAATGCGGCTAAGGACGACTTGAGGAGCGATGGAAAATCATACCCTTGGTACGACCCGCATCGAGCACAATTGTTTGCGGAACACCTGCCGAATCCCTCTGAAAGGTTAACGTCAGGTATTCGTCGGGAATTTCGAACTGGTCTTTTCCCACCGGGACGAGGGTTTTGTCCGCTAATTCGGTGGAACGCGGGAAAGAATCGCCAGCAAAGATGCCGGTGAATTTCAGTGCGCCTCCCGACATCGCAAAACGGTAGGTCACGCCAAGTTCATCGCTGGAATAATCTCCTGCATAGCGCGCCAGTTCATCCGCGGAAACAGGCACCGCAGGGCGATGCTCCGGCTCTTCGGGATCGCGTTCCTTCTTTTCGGGTTCCTTGGGCTTCATCAGATCGTTGAGATATACGTCGGCCACCCGATCGGCACGCTTTCCAGGGCGGGAATCGGAGCGATTACACAGGCACACAACAGAAAAATGCTGTTCCGGGAAACGCAGCAGATCGGCGCGGTAGCCTCCCCAAGCTCCGCCGTGGCGAACG
>DASXLU010000105.1:0-14452 GCA_036496065.1 Candidatus Acidiferrum sp. | reverse complement strand
CACGCAATACGGCGAGCGAAAACTCGAATTTCCGATCATCCAGGGCCACGAGAATGTTGGAACCGTAGCGGCGATCGGCGGCACTGGCCATTACACCGACTTCGAAGGGATCCCTCTGCGCATAGGCGACCGCGTGGTCGTCGGGGCTAACGTTTCGTGCGGCGAATGCTACTACTGTCGTCACGATTTTCCTTATTACTGCTGCGAAAATACGACGGACTACGGCAATAATTTAAGCGCCAAGAATCCGCCGCATCTTTTTGGCGGTTGGTCGCAATACATGTACATCGTTCCGGGAAGTTTCCTGGTGAAGGTCCCGGACGACTTGCCATCCGAAATCGCCGTCTTGACGGAAATCTTTGCGGTGTCCGTGGGACTCGATCGCGCGAAACAGATGTCGGTCTTTCCTAGCGAATCGTTTCGCTTCGATGACACCGTGGTGGTGCTGGGCGTTGGTCCTCTCGGCATGTGTTTCCTGATGAAGGCCCGGATGCTTGGCGCAGGAACGATCATTGCCGCCGATCTGTCGGACTACCGGCTCGATTTTGCCAAGCGACTCGGAGCAGACCATGTTGTGAATGTCGGCAAAAGCAGCAAGGCCGACCGCTTGCAGTTCGTCAAAGGCCTGACCCATGGTCGAGGCGCGGACGTGGTGATCGAATGCGCGGGTGTTCCGCAAGCGGTTCCGGAAGCCTTGGAGATGCTTCGTATCAGCGGTTTGCTCGTCGAAGCGGGCAACTTTTCCGACCTCGGAGAAATCTCGCTCAGCCCGCACAAACATATTTGCGCTAAAAACGCTCGTATTCTTGGAGTCGGCGGCGAAGAACCCGCGGCGTACGGCCCGAGCATGCGACAGATGGTGCGATATATGAAGCAGTATCCGCTGCGAGAATTTGTGACGCACCGTTACGGGTTGCGAGACGTGGAAGCTGCCGTGCAAAAATCAATCGAACCAGAATCGATGAAAGTGGTTTTCGAGCCTTGGCGATAATTTTACGGCGAATTGTTAATTAATTTCATTTTATTCAGAAAGAGGATCAAATGACTGGATTACATGAGCGCTTTCTTTTTGCCGCGGCCCCCGATAGCTGGGGCGTGCTGGACTATCCCGGACCATCCTGGGAGCAGTCGTACGAAAAGATGATGGACGAAATGGTTGAGGCGGGATACACGGGGACCGAACTCGGCCCGTACGGATTTTTCCCAACAGACCCAAATGCTTTGCAGCTTGAATTGGAGAAGCGCAAGCTTAAATTGCTCGCGTCGTTTGTGCCCGTAAAGATGACGGAGCCTTCAGCGGGAGCGGCCGTCATCGAGCGCATTCGCAAAGTCGGCAATCTGTTGGCGACTCTGAAGGCACCTTTTCTGGTGATGGCCGATGATCAATCCAACGAACGGAACGCCTTCTCCGGGCGAGTCTACGACCCCGGATGTCCTACTCTCACCGCCGAGCAGTGGAAGCACGTTGGCAAGATCGTGGCTGATGCGGAAAAAGTGGCCAATGAATTTGGCTTGGAGTTGGTTTTCCATCCCCACGTGGCGACATATGTTGAAACGCCGGAAGAATGCGAACGCTTTTACGATGCAACCTCGCATACCAACGTTGGTTTGTGCCTCGATACCGGCCACTGCGTCTATGGTCATGGCGATTCGGTGAAAGAAGCGGAGAAGTATAAGGATAAGTTGCGATTCGTTCATATCAAGGATTGCGACAACAAGGTTCTCGCGGAGGCTCGCCGCAATAAGTGGACCTTTGAAGAAGCCATCGAGCACAAAGTGTTCACCGTGATCGGTCAGGGCAACATCGACTTCCCCGCTTTTTTTCGCACCTTGCTGAAGAACGGCTACTCCGGTTGGTCTGTCGTCGAACAAGACGTGAAATTTGGACATACGGCGATTCCACCGAAAGATAGCGTTGCGGCCAGCCTGAAATACCTGAAGGGTGTTGTTGGTCAGTTGGAAACTGCAGCCAAGGCGTAGAATCCAAAGTCGCGCAAAGCAAACTTCGGGGACGGGATTAGTGTCCCCGAACTTTAGCGAGATCTAGTTCTGGGATTCGCTGAAATCAAATAGCCGCGGCCTGACGCGAAATCCTCGCGTAGTATAGGCAACGTAAAGAATTCCGAAGCCCAACCAAACTAGCCCGGCGAGTTTTGTCCACGTCTGCAAGCTAATCAAAAGCGCAAAACAAAAGGCCAAGCCAAATCCCGGCACGAATGCATCGACAAAAAAGTTGCGCTTGCCCACCGCCTCCGGAGAAAACCAGAAGTGGCGCAGCGCAGAAAGATTCACTCCCATAAAAGCAATCAGTGCGCCGAACGTAACTACTTCTGCCGCCAATTCCCAGGGAATGGTCAGAACCGCAAGATACGCCAGCCCGCCTACGATCCAAATGTTGTAAACCGGATTGCCCTTGATCGGACTGAGATAGCCAAAGATTTTCTTCGGCAGCACATCGTCTCGGCCCATGCTGTACAGCAGGCGCGCGGCGCCCACATGCCCCGCCAACCCGCAGGCGAAACTGGAAATAAGCAACATGACTCCATAAGCGGCGAATAGCATAGGGCCGCTCGCCATGCGCGCCACGTCCATAAAAGCAGTCTCCGGATTTTGAAATGTGGTGTGATCCGGCCAGACGCGCTGCGCCAAATAAACCTGCAGCCCGCTGAAAAGGCCAGTAAATACGCAGACCAGGACGGACGCGAGCAGCACATTCCGTTTCGGATTCTTCACTTCTTCCGCAAGAATCGACACGCCGTCGAACCCAATGAACACGAGGGCGGCGAGAGATGTGCCCGCAGCCAATCCACGCAAATTAAAAGTTTTTGGATTGTAGATGGGCTGCAGGGAAAACAATCCGCTGACGTGCTCGTGCCCAATCACGTAGCGCACCGCCTCCACCAGAAAGACGAACGTGACTAGCACCATAAAGCCCAACAGCAGCTCGTTCGTGCGTGCCGTGAACTTGATTCCTTGTACGGTCAACAGTGTAATGAAGCCAACTGCCAGCGCCGCCAGGATCGCAAATGGTATGCGCGGCGCCATTCGTTGAATCGTCAACACCGCGTAGAGCGCATTCTGCACGGGCTGGAATAAATATTCCAAAAACATCGCCCAGCCCACAACAAAGCCTAAATGTGGGTTCAATCCGCGGCTGATATAGGTATAAACGGAACCTGCCGACGGATACACGTGCGCCATGCGTCCGAAACTCACCGCCGTCACCGACATGGCGACCATAGCGATGAGCAACGTGGCAACGGTGTGTCCGTGCGAGAGGACTTGCCCTTCTCCGAAAAGTGGCACGGCGGCAATCGGAGATGTCAGGATCACGCCGTAGTAGATCAAGTCCCACAGGCTCAGGACTCTTTTGAGGTGCGGTTGTCCGGGTGCGCCGCGCTGTCCCATCTCCGTGGTCGTTTCCACCCTGGCCTCTTTCTCTTGCCTCAACCTTAAGTGCGCAACCGCTCGCGAAGATCACAAAACGCCGCATCTAGAAGAACAATCGTTCCTTCTTTCGGGTCTCTTCGTACTTCTTGCGGGCTGCTTGTACCGGTTCGCGCTCGGAGACCTCGGCGAGAGGGACATCCCACCAGGATTCGTAACCGGGAACGCGTTCATCGTAGGCAGTTTCGACTACTACAACGTTTGTCTGCGTTTCTTTTCGCGCGGCTTTCAAGGCCGACACGAGTTCGTCGTAGGTTCGTGCCCGAACGGCATGAGCGCCAAGGCTCGCGGCATTCGCTACGAAATCCACGGGCAGTAACTCGCCGTCGTAGCGCTCGCCTCGACGGAAACGATAATTGGTTCCCATGCCCTCATTGCCGCAGCTCCGGCTCAGACCGCCGATGCTCGAGAAGCCATGATTGTCGAGCAGCACGATATTTAATTTGTAGTTTTCCTGCAGCGAGGTGACGATTTCCTGCGCCATCATCAGATAGGAGCCGTCGCCGACCAGCACATATACTTCGTGGTCGGGATTCGCTATCTTTATTCCCAAACCGCCGGCGATCTCGTAGCCCATGCACGAATAGCCATACTCCATGTGGTAGCCGCCCGGCTGGCGAGTCCGCCACAATTTGTGCAGATCCCCCGGCAAGCTCCCCGCGGCGCACACCATCACATCTTTAGCGTCACTCACTTGATTTACTGCGCCAATCACTTCGCCCTGGCTGATGGGCGGCGCCTTGCGCGTTCCGTAAATGCGTTCGACTTCGGTTTCCCATTTTGCGCGAAGTGAAGCGATCTTTTCGCGATACGCGTTATCCACCGAGTAGCCCGCAGTCGCGGCCTGCAGTTCTTCCAACGTGGCCCGAGCGTCGCCAACCAAAGCCAAAGCTGCGTGCTTGTACGCGTCGAACTCGGCCACATTAATATTGATGAAACGCACCGCTGCATTCTGGAAAGCAGTCTTTGAAGCAGTTGTGAAATCGCTGTAACGCGTCCCGATCCCGATGATCAAGTCCGCTTCGCGCGCCAGAATATTTGCGCCGGGTGTACCGGTCACTCCCATCGCGCCCACCTCTTGCGGATGGTCAAATGACAACGAGCCCTTACCCGCCTGAGTCTCGGCGACGGGGATGCCAGTGGCCTGAACAAAACTTCCCAGAGCTTCGGACGCCTCCGAATAGAGGACCCCTCCTCCTGCCACGATCAGAGGTTTCTTGGCGGCTCGAATCCACTCGACGGCACGTTTCAGCAAAACTTGATCGCATCGATTTCTTGGAATACTCCACACGCGCTTTTTAAAAAATTCCTCCGGATATTCAAACGCTTCCGTTTGCACATCTTGCGGCAGGCTCAAAGTCACAGCGCCGGTTTCCGCCGGAGAAGTAAGTACTCGCATCGCCTCGGGCAGGGCCGTCAATAATTGTTCGGGTCGCTGAATGCGATCCCAGTAGCGAGATACTGGCTTGAAACAATCGTTTACCGAAATATCTTGAGACGCCGCCGACTCGAGTTGCTGTAACACAGGAGCGACATTGCGTCTCGCGAAAATATCGCCGGGCAGCAGCAAGACCGGCACGCGGTTGATGGTGGCGGCTGCCGCTCCCGTGACCATGTTCGTCGCCCCCGGGCCGATGGATGAGGTGCAGGCTAGCGTCCGCATCCGGAAACTCGCTTTCGCAAAGGCCGCAGCGGTATGAACCATCGCTTGTTCGTTGCGGCAAAGGTAGTAGCGCAATCCCGGATTCTGTTCCAGTGCTTGGCCAATTCCCGCCACGTTACCATGTCCAAAAATTCCGAAGCATCCTTGAATAAAGCGGTGCTCGTTTCCGTCACGTTCCGAATATTGATTTTGAAGAAAAACAATGAGGGCTTGAGCGGCAGTTCGTCGGCGTTTCATGTAACTAAACTCCTGGCTCAGAAAACAACAGACAGCGCACTAGCATGCCGCATCGGGGAAAAGGATGCTACCGAAGTCGGAGGCAAGTATTCTAACCGCTTATCAGAATTGCTTCGAATTCGCACCGCACTGTCTCGGTCCGTTGCACGCTTCGCGCTCCTTCGCTGTCTTGGTATCAAGTCAGCGCACCAGCGGCAGACGCGGATCGAGCTCTTTCCACGTAGATTTCAGCCATACATGGTCGGGATCTTCGGTTACCGCCAGCGTTCGGGAAGTACCCGCAAGAAAGTTAAGGTAGTACACGTTGTAGCCAGGCCCGGCGACGACTGGATGGTAACCGGACCGCACTAGCACGGCATCGCCATTTTCTGCACGCACCGTCACGTCGCTCGATTTATCCGGTGCGTATAGCCGCTGCAGCGCGAATCCTTCCTTCGGGCGATCGATTCGGTAGTAATAAATCTCGTCCAGGTCCACTTCCGCCGGAGGATTGTGAATATCGTGCTTGTGGGGCGGAAAGCTGGACCAGTTTCCTCCCGGCGTGTATACCTCGATGACCACCAATTTATCCGCGGGAAAATCAGGCCGGATGATGTCTACGATCTGTCGAGACGCATTTCCGCCGCCTCGCAGGCCGCTGACTACATCTTTGGGAGTGATGAGCTTTGGTTCGAGTTTTGCCCGCGAAGGCACACGGCACTCCGCAATCTCGAGAGTCGTGCCCGCCTCAAATTTCACTGAATTTCCTGTCGGAAGATAAACGCAATAGGGAAGTCCGTCGAATACGGAGGACCGCTCGCCAATTGAACTCCGCCCAGCACCCCAATCCGCCCAGCCTCGCCCCCCAAGAATAACGAAAGCTGCCTCCTCGCCTTCGGTTTTCGCGGTGAACTTGTTGCCAGGAGTCAGGCGCCGCACCGCCATACTCATCCATTCCCACTGAACGTGCTCGCGGGAAAAGCCTAGCAACTCGCCGGATTGTCCCTCGGGGAGCGTGCGAGGGTGAACAATATTGGGCAAAGAGCTCATGCAAAACTCCAGATCAAATCTTTCGAAATTACGCTGGCATCCGGCACCGAAGAGCTCCTCAAAGCGCTTTGCCGACTGCCGTACCAGTTTGTTGCATCGCACTTGAAATAGGCTGAAAGGAATGCATTTTGCCAATACTGGCCTTCTACTAACCGGCTAGAGTGTATCTCAAGAGGGCCCGGTTTTGTCAATGCTGCAATCGGTTTAAATCTGCTCGACAATCTGTAGGCGAGGACGCTTTTCGGTAGCAGAACCTAGATAAATTGGTTTTCAGGAACTGTGAGGAAGGAACAAGTGCCGCAAACGTGCTGCGGAGTCGCTATGCGCCTCGCGACCTGCTCTTACTTTTCTTTTCCAGGATGCGAATGTTCTCGTTCAACCACTTCTTCAAGGCAACTTCCAACTCTTCCTGAGTGCCCCACTCATAGAAGGAATTGACCGTCTCGCCTTTGCGGGTCAGTGGAATGTGCCGGCACGGATATTGCGTTTTCTTGCGATCGGCCGGGACGAATGCGATCAGCGCGCATTCGCTGCAGGGGCGCGCATGCCCCTCCTCGTGAAAGTTGATGCAAGTCGAGGAGTCTTCGAACACAAAATTGGGTCGCCACTGATGGCGAGGCTCGGCGCGATAGCCACCCTTCTCAAGAAAGGCCAGCTCGGCTTTGAGCAGTTCCAGGATGTCACGATCGTCGCGCATAGGAAGGAATCCAAGGTACAAATCGCACAAGCAGAACAGAAGGGCCGTGACTTATGTCACTAAAGAAAGTGATGTTAGTCACGGGTGGCTGCGCCGCATTCCTGTATGAATGTCACATTGACAGGTGATGGCATGTCTTCCGGCTGGAATAACAACGGGAATCGCTTTCAGTTTGTCACTAAACTGGATGGGACTGGGCTCCCTGACGGGAGTAATATGCGAACACCTTACGGCCTCGAAATCATTGAGAACTGTCTCGCCTGCCCGCATCGCGAAGAGCGATTGTTCTGCAATCTCCCCGAGCCATCGGTAAAGTCTTTGGCGGCAATCACCTCCTCGGCTGCCTATCCCAAAGGTGCAACTCTTTTCGTTGAAGGTCAGCCGGCCCGGGGAGTTTTCGTCCTATGTAGCGGCAGAGTGAAGCTTTCCACTTCATCGGCCGACGGCAAAACCTTGATCCTGCGCATTTCCGAGCCGGGCGAGGTGCTAGGCCTGCCAGCCACGGTCACCGGCACTTGTTATGAACTCACTGCGGATGTGATCGAGCCGACCCAGGCAAATTTCATAGCGCGCAACGACTTCCTGATGTTCCTGAAGGAAAATGGCGAAGCGGCCCTCCGTGTTGCGCAACAACTGGGCGAGACTTACCACGCGGCCATCTCCGAGATGAGGACGATTGGCTTGTCGCATTCCGCGGGCGAAAAGCTTGCACGCTTCTTGTTGGAATGGTCCTCGAACTATCCCGAAGAAAAGGGCCAGGTGCGGATCAAGTTGACCCTGACGCACGAAGAGATTGCGCAAATGATCGGTTCCTCTCGCGAAACTGTCACGCGGCTACTCGCGGATTTTCGTAAAAAGCAGTTGCTGCAGATTCTGGGTTCAACCTTGATCATCAAAAACAAGGCTGCGTTGGAAGGCATCGTCAAGGGTTAACGCGCCGCATCTGAAACTCTACTCGCAATCACAATCTTAGGGACCGAGCTGTACCGCACGGTCATACCCAGTCATTTCCAAATAACCCACCCCGCCGAGTGGCGCATTCTGTCGACGACCCTGCAATGTAATCGCGCCTTCCCAATAGTTCGGCGCGAACTTCGAATTTCCCGCAAGCTCTTGCGATTTCAGCGGAGTCGTGGCATCCAGCGCCAATGAAAGTGACGGCACCGCGATCTTCCAGTGGACGGGGTAGCGAGCCGCACCGTCAGCACGTTGCCATGTCTCAGTCTCAGCGGTGAGGCTGAAGTCCGGCGCGCGAAGATGTTCCGCCTTGCCTTGCGCATCGATATACGTGCCGGCAGAAAATGGATCGATTGAACCGTCTCTGCGCCTGATGCGAAACAGCATCAGTTCGGTCTTGTCGTCCAATTGCAAGCTGAACCAATCCCAGCCAACCTGTTCCGGCTCCAATTGATGCGTGAAAAACTCGTGGTCCATCCAGCTAATTCCAGAAACTTGATACGTCTTTCCGAGAAGTTCGATCGATCCTACGGTGTCTATCCTGGTAAAGGAAATGTAGTGCGAGGCGTGTCCCAAGCCAGCGGCCTTCTGGCTCACTCCGTTTTCACCGTGAATCACTGGCGGTTTTTCCGGATGAAGCGATAACGACAGCGCGAAACGATCATCGATGGCACGAAGTTTCTGCCCCCCATTTTCCCAGGTGACGCTCCAATTGCCGTTCCAGATGCGCTCGCTAGACGCATCAACTCCAGCGATCCCCGGCCCCGCGCGATTGGTGCGTTCGGTATGATAAAACGCACCACCACCAAGGTCGCTCAGCGCCAAATGCGCCAGGTAGATGTCCTTCACATCCCACGCGGAGGTTTTCGCTGTTTCGCGATCAGCCGCTTCCCGAAAAAATGTCAGCTCAAATCCAAATCTATGGCCCTCAGAAGACTTCACGTTGCCGGTGTAATACCACCACTCTGTCTGATAATCCGGGTGACTGAAATGGTCTCGCGGGAATTCGTAAACGTAGTCTGGCGTGGCGACTTTGTAAGGCGCTGTAGCAGCCTGCGCCAGGAATAACATCGCAATCGCCGCAAAAAGCCTACTCTTCATGAATGACCTCGAGCGGATCAACTCGCGCGGCTAGTACCGCTGGATAAATTCCGGAAAGCAGCGTGGCGAGATAAACCGTCGTCAGAGCGCCGAGCAAAACGGCAATAGGCCAATGAAAATGGATCGTCCATCCGAAAGATTGCTTGTTAATCACAAAAACCAGAATGAGCGACAGAAAGTAGCCCAGTATGGATCCCGCGATTGTGGCGAGAATTCCAACCAGGCCTGCTTCCACCAAAATCAATTTTCGGACTTGAGCTGCGGATGCTCCCAGGAATCGCAGCAACCCAAGTTCGCGGCGGCGGTCAATAACCAGGGCCAGAAGCGCGCCCGCGATGCCCATGATCGCAACAATCACCGCAACGGTTTCCAGCGCATAGGTGATTGCAAAGGTGCGGTCGAATATGCGTATCGCCTCAGTGCGCAAATCGCGGTCCGAGAAGATCAGTAAGTGGTGGTCCGCGGTAATTTCTTGAATTTTTTTCCGAACATCCCCCGGGTCGGCGCCGGGTCGTACAAACACGGCCAGATTCGAAGGAGTAGGATCAGGCAAATAGCGCAGCATTGTCGCGCGATCCATAAGAACGTAGCCGCGCTCGCTCGCGTAATCGTAAGTTACATCCACGACCCTGAAACTTGCGCGAGATTCGCCAAGTGACAGCGCAAGCACATCGCCTCGTTTCACATGGTGCTTATAGGCGAACGGCTCACTGACGATGACCGCATTCTCTCCACGAAGGTCGGCAAAAACTTCTCGCGTTGTGCGTCCCGAGAGAAAATCCGATCTTTGATCCGCCGCTAGATTCTCCAAGTCTACGGAAGCGAGCGTCGCCGGCATATGGTCGTAAGTAATTTCGTACGCGCGTAGACGTTCCACCGCTGCCACGCCGGGAACTCTCGCGATGTCATCCGTCAGCTCGGACGAAATCGTCGGGTGCCGGTCTGGCGCCGGATCGCCCGCCGGACGTATGTATAGATCCGCTGGAAGTTCGTCGTTCATCCACGCCACAACCGTCTGGCGAAAGCTGCCGACCATGATCCCCACGGAAGTCATCATCGCAACGGCTGTGGCCAGCGCCGCCACCAACACAGAGGTTCGCCGCAATGATGCCGCCAGACTGCGCGACGCCAGCAGTGCTTCGACGCCCAGTAATTTTCCAAGCAATCGCGACGTCGTAGAAGAAATGAAGCTAACCATCGTAGGAACTGCATATGCCGCTGCGGCAATCAACAGAATGGCTGCGAGGTAGCCGAAGACTGGCTTGCCTCCTATGGGCGGCAGTCGCGAAGCTCCTAGCGCCGCAAGTCCCAGCAAAAACGCAATCAATAAATGTTTCGATGCGTGGGTCTGCATCACGTACTCGCGACGCCCTCGTCCCATGGCGTCGACCGGCGTCACCTGCATTGCCTCACTGGCGGGAGCTAAAGCCGAAATCACTGCGATTCCTACGCCGATCAACAACGATAGTGTGACTGTCGAGCCGGTCACCGCAATGTTTCCTGGCCGGCTGCTCACGTACAACGCCTCCACTGTAAGAGCCATCAGATTGACCGCGCCTTTAGCCATCAGCAGGCCTAGCGGCAAAGCAATCAACGCCCCAGCCAATCCGATGCAGGCCGCTTCGCCAAGAAAAGCGAGCAGAACGTTGCCGCGACTCGCGCCCAACGCGCGCGCTATGCCTATCTCGGCGCGACGGCGCACCACCGACACCGAGATCGTGTTGTAAATCAGAAATGCCCCCACGATCAGCGCGATGTAACTCAGTAATCGCAAATTCCAGCGAAACGCCGCCAGCATCTTGCGATTTTCGTCCGTGGCCGTCCCCTCAGGTCGAACGTCGATTCCCGGCGGCAAAACATCTTTGATTTTGTTTTGCCAATCTTGAACGGAAGCACCGGTGGGCAGCTTGATCAAGATTCGATCGACACGCCCTAATCGACGCAACGCGCGCTGAGCCCCCGCAATGTCCATCACGATTGCGCGTTCGTTGTCGCCCCAGTCCGGATAAACGCCGCGCACGGTGCAAAGATATGTCTGGTCATTAAGCAGAAGCTCGATCTTCTCTCCAGTCTGCTTTCTGAAACTTGCACCTAGCCACACGCTCGTAGGTTCTGACAAAGCAGCTACCGATTGTTCCGCCGAACTCTGCTGATTGATGTTCGACGATGGCCCGCCCTCGGATGAAAGGTACTTGCTTCCCTCTGCTACAAGATCAAAGCCAATCAGCGGCACAGTCTCTTTCGAATCTCCAACCACAGCGTAATCTTCAATTCGCGGCGAGATACGCAAGGCATACGGCAGAGAAGTCAGCGTTGCCACAACGTTCTCGGGGACGCCGCCCGATGCCACGACTTCCACATCGTTATCTCCCGCCAAAGTCTCCATCGAGGAATGGAATGACCCTGCGGCCGCGCCTCCCGCAAGATCGATCGCCAGTACGACAGCCACACCGAGGGCCACCGCCAGCACCGTCAAAATCAGGCGCACTGGTTCGTGCAGTAAGGGCCGAACAATCATTCGGTAGAAAAGTTTGAGGCGTGCCATGTCAGCGCCGGGTGATTTCTTCAATGTGGCCATCGCGCATGCGCACAAGCGTGTCGCAGATTGCTGCGGCTTCGATGCTGTGCGTCGCCATTACCGTAGCGGTCTGTTGTTCCCGAGTGAGCCGCAAAAGAATTTGCAGGATCAGGCCGCCGGTCGTGGTGTCCAGATTTCCGGTCGGTTCGTCGGCCAGCAGAATTTTCGGGGAATGCACCAATGCGCGCGCGATGGCAACGCGTTGCATCTGTCCGCCGGAAAGCTGGTGAGGATAGCGTTCTTCCAATCCTTCGAGTTCCACCCACTGCAATCGTTGTAGCGCCTGCCGACGCGCGTCAACCTTGCCCGCAAGCAAGAGTGGCAATTCCACGTTCTCAATCACGGTCAATGTGTGTATCAATTGAAACGACTGGAATACGAATCCTACTTTTTCGCGCCGCACACCCGTTTGCTCGGCGTCGCTTAAGCCGGTCGTCAACTTGCCATCGATAAAAACCTCGCCGGAATTGGGAAAATCCATCGCGCCGGCGAGATGCAAAAGCGTCGATTTTCCGCAGCCACTGCGGCCCACGAGGCCGACGAGTTCCCCGTGCGCGACCTCCAGCGACACTCCCCGCAAGGCCTGGACGGGTTCGCCGTCAGTCGTATAAGACTTTGTTACGCTTCGAAACGATAGGATTGCCATGGATTCCAGAGCTGCAGGCTCGCGGTTCGCGTAATTTGCTACCGACTAAGCTCATTGTGCGCGGCGGAAGGAGCCCTCGCCGCGTTTCAACTTTCAACTTTAGTGTAACCCGCTGCTGCCTCAGGGTATTAACGTGGCGATCGGCCGAAAGTGCCTTCTTTCGTTTAGTTCAACTCCGTTCGTCTATCTTACTTCGCGCGAAAGTGAGCTCGCAGGTACAGGAATCTTCGCCTCGGCCCGCGCCTTCACACAGCGCCATTGAGCCGACTTTCCGCCTGGTATAGACTGCGCCAGACATTCGCGTCCAGCCGCGTCGCGAATGTCCAGGAGGCACGGTTGCTTATTGCGTCAGGCCTGGCGGTCACTCACCGAACGTTGGCGCCCGTCGATTTGATCATTATTGGAATTTACTTTCTCGTGGTTTTTGGCATCGGATTCTATTTTTCCCGCAAAGAACGCACCTCGGAAGATTATTTCCTCGCCAGTCGCAATATCGGATGGTTCGCGATTGGTGCTTCACTCTTTGTTTCGAACATTTCTACTGAGCATTTCATCGGCTTGGCGGGTTCGGGCGCTGCCGTCGGTCTTGCGCCCGGGTCGTACGAGTGGCTCGCATCGCTCATTCTGCTTCTCCTGGGCTGGGTATTCGTCCCTTTTTATCTACGGTCCAACGTCTTTACGATGCCGGAATTCCTCGAGCGCCGTTTCAATCGAAACTGCGCCACGTACTTGGCCAGCATCTCGATCATCGCCTACATCTTCACTAAAATATCCGTTCACCTGTACGCCGCTGCGATTGTATTGGAACGCGTGGTTGGCTGGAGTCCGCTGACCGCTGCCGTCATTCTCGTCATCGCTACCGGCATTTACACAATCGCTGGAGGACTAGCCGCGGTCATCTACACCGATCTTGTGCAAACGCTGATTCTCTTGGCCGGGGCCATCGCGCTGACTCTCATCGGACTGGACAAAGTGGGCGGCTTTGCCGGACTTCACGCTGCGCTTCCCGCCGCATATTTCCACATGATCAAGCCCATGAGCGACTCGGGCTTTCCCTGGACCGGAATCTTTTTTGGAGCGCCTATCTTGGGAATTTGGTATTGGTGCACCGACCAGGTAATCGTACAGCGCGTTCTTTCCGCAAAAGATGAAGGCCATGCCAAGGCTGGCGCTATTTTCGCCGGATATTTAAAGGTGTTGCCAGTGTTCGTGCTGGTTCTGCCCGGCTTGATCGCTTACGCGCTCTATCCGCAAATGTTCACGGTTTCGAACGGCAATGTCACCAACGGCGATATCGCCTATCCCATGCTTATCGTCAACTTGCTACCAGCAGGCTTGGTCGGGCTGATGATTGCTGCACTCCTGGCGGCGCTCATGGGAGCCATGAGTTCTGTTTTCAATTCCGCGTCCACGATGGTCACGCTGGACTTTTACAAAAAGCTACAACCTAACGCCAATGAAGCGAAGTTGGTTCTGTTTGGCCGCATAGCCACCGGAGTGATGGTCCTGCTTGGCTTGCTCTGGGTTCCGTTCATCCGGTCCATGAACAATCAGCTTTGGCAGTATTTGCAAAGCGTTCAGGCGTACATCAGCCCGCCCATCTCGGTTTGCTTTATCTTCGGAATTCTCTGGCCACGGGTGAATGGCCAAGGGGCGTTCTCGTCATTGTTAGCGGGTTTCGTGCTAGGTGCGGCTCGTTTCATTTACGAAGTCTTGGATAAAACGCACCATTTCACTTCCGCGCCGATCCGCTGGCTGGTGGACATCAACTTTCTCCACTACGCCATCGTCATGTTTGTATTCTGCACGCTGGTGTTGATTGGCGTGAGCTACCTATATCCCGCGCCCGACCAAAAAAAGCTCGCCGGGCTTACATTTGCCACCGTCGACGAAAAGTTGGAAACGTTTGGAGTCGATGCGCCTGTGCTCGCCAAGGAAACGCCGTGGGAACGCAAATTGAATCTGGCTTTCACGCTTTTATTGCTGCTTACAGTCGTGAGCCTGTGGGTTCATTTTCGTTGAGCCGGACCGAACCAAATATGTCGACGACCAAGCCATCTACATCGATTCTCGCCATTCGGCCGAGCGTCTCTCAGC
>DASXLU010000104.1:0-3757 GCA_036496065.1 Candidatus Acidiferrum sp. | reverse complement strand
AAAACCGGGAATGCCAACAGTCCGAATTGCGGCATCGAGCGGACGACGGTCGCGAGCATGATGCCGAGCGCGGTTACGGAGAATAGATAAACCCCGAGTCCGCCAACGAACAGCGGGATCGAGCCCGCAACTGGCACGCCGACCGCGCCCTTGACGACCAGAAACAGCGAGGCCATCGCGGCTACTACCACGACCAGACCATTGGCCCAGATCTTGGCGAACATCAGCTCCGAAGGGCGGAGCGGCATGACGAGCAGATGCTCGATGGTTCCATGTTCGCGTTCGCGCAGAACGGCGGCACCGGTGAGGAAGATTGCAAGTACGGAGATGTTGTTAATGATCTGGTTGACAGCCACAAACCAGCCCTGCTGCATATTGGGGTTGAAGCGAGCCCGGGTGACAAGCCGCACCGGTTCACGGTTGTCACGGTTGTTGCGTCCCGCCCAAAATGGCTCGGCTTCTTTCGTAATGATTTTCTGGATATAGGATGGGCCTCGGCCCGCCTGGCTCATCGCGGTTGCGTCGGTAATGATTTCTACCGTGGGAGTACCGCCCTTCGTCAGGTCGTGTTGGAACTTGGGCGGTATGTCGACGATAAAGGTATATTCACCTTCGTCCATCGCGCGATTGATCTCGCTGAACGGTATTTCCTTTGCTGGTAGAAATAATGGAAGTAAGAACGCATCACGGATCTGGCGGGAGACCGTCGAATGATCCTCATCTACAACTGCGATCGAGGCATTTATTACGTCCATGACCGCGCTCTTCGCGGGAGTGTAAACGGAAAACGTGAAGGAATAGAAGATGAGAAACAACAGGACTGGATCGCGGAACAGGCTAAGTAACTCTTTGATCCCTAGCTGGAAGATGTGCCGCAGTTGCTGCATCGTCTAGTCTTCCTGCTTTTTCAGCAGCGCGACGGATGTGACGAAATAGATAAGCGCTAGGAGTCCGAGCGCGGCGACATTGCGCCACAGTGCCGGCAAGCCCAGAGCCTTAGTAAAGGTTCCCACGCTAATCGCCTGAAAATAGGTGCTGGGAAAAATTCTCGCCGCAAACCATGCTCCACCGGTTAGCGAAGAAACGGGAACGAACATTCCGGAGAACTGCACGGCCGGAAGAATCGTTATGATGGCGGCAGCGAAGATCGCCGCTGTCTGCGTTGGCGCGAAAACCGAAATCAGCAGGCCGAAGCCCGTGCTGGCCAAAACATAAATCACTCCGCCGAAGACGAGGGTCTCCCAACTGCCCTTCAGCGGGACCCGGAAAAGCAAAATCGCGAGGACAACAAGCGTAGCAAACTGGATCAGTGCTACGCCGATATACGGCAGCTGTTTGCCTGCCAGAAATTCCAGCCGGGTAGCGGGAGCGGCGTAAAAGTTGGCGATTGAGCCGAGTTCCTTCTCCCTAACAACGCTTAGCGCGGTTAGCATGCTCGGGATCAGGATCAGGAGAAGCATGATGTCTCCCGGCACCATCGCATAGATACTCTTGAAATCCTGATTGAACAGCGCTCGTGCCTCTACCCTTATCGGCTTGGAGGCCGGCGGCAGGCCTTTCGACTCGCGCAACTGTTTCTCGTACTGTTCGTGAACGCTTTCGATATAGCTACGCGCGGTTTCAGCGCGAAACGGTATAGCCGCGTCCAGAAACGCATTTACC
Organism: Candidatus Acidiferrum sp.; assembly: GCA_036496065.1. GTDB lineage: Bacteria > Acidobacteriota > Terriglobia > Acidiferrales > UBA7541 > Acidiferrum. The sequence goes on along the minus strand of DASXLU010000104.1, from coordinate 2,095 downwards.
TCCGGCTGCCGGCCTCTCTGCAAGTCCTTCTGAAAGGAGGGGGGAAGCTCGAGCGCGATACGCAACTGGCCGTTCCGCAGTCGTCGGTCCAGTTCGCTGTAGTTGGGCAAAGGGGCAGTCTCGTCGAAGTAGATCGACCCCCGGAAGCCGTCGACATAATAACGGCTCGCTGGAGTCGCGTCGGAATCGAGCACTGCAAAAGGAAGATGCTCTACGTCAAGCGAGATTCCATAGCCGAACACAATCATCAGAAGAATCGGTCCGAGCACCGCGAATGCCAACCGCACCGAATCGTGCTGCAATTCAACCGCTTCCCGGCGAGCGAACGCCCACACTCGGCCGAGGCTGAACTTGCTAGGAGCCTCGTCTGCATGGGTCGTAGGACCGCTGACTTCGGCGGACTCGGTGGGAGCAGGACTTATAGCCGACCTTTCGGCGGCTTCTTCGAGGTAGCCAATGAAGGCGTCCTCCAGATTCTTTGCCTTTCGCTCAGCGACCAGTTGGGCGGGAGGTCCCTGCGCTAGGACTTTGCCCGCGTGCATCATCGACATCCGATCGCAACGCTCCGCCTCGTTCATGAAATGCGTGGAAAGGAAAATAGTGACTCCATTCTCGCGCGACAGCCGTATAAGCAATTCCCAGAATCCATCTCGAGCAACGGGATCAACGCCAGAGGTCGGCTCGTCGAGGATGAGCATCTCCGGCTCATGAATGACTGCGACCGCGAGCGAGAGCCGCTGGCGAATGCCTAATGGCAGACTTTCCGCCAGAGTGTCTGCTACCGACTCAAGCCCGAACCGCGTTAGCAATTCGCCGACGCGCTTATGGGCACCTTCTTTGGGAAGGTCGAAGAGATGCGCGTGCAGAAGAAGATTCTGGCGCACGGTCAATTCGGTATAGAGCGAAAACGCCTGTGACATGAAACCGACTCGCCGCCGCGACTCCACGTCTCCACCCTTGACTTGCTGGCCGAACAACAGAGCGGTTCCCTCGGTAGGGGGCAGCAGGCCCGTCAGCATCTTCATCGTGGTCGTCTTGCCGCAGCCATTTGAGCCGAGAAAGCCGAAGATCTCACCCCGCTCGATACGGAAGCTGACGTGGTCCACCGCGGTGAAGCTACCGAATCTCTGGGTGAGTCCGTGCGCCTCTATTGCCGGAGTACCACCGCTCGATTGCCAGGGCGAAATCTCCGGCTCCTTGTGACCACGCCGTGATTCCTCGGGTAGTAGCCGGATGAACGCTCTCTCCAGCGTAACTTCGTTCGTATTGCGCTTCAGTTCGTCTGGACTCCCGGTTGCGAGGACCTTGCCGGCGTTCATCGCCACCAGCCAGTCGAATCGCTCTGCTTCATCCATGTAAGCGGTGGCAACCATCACGCTCATGCTCGGGCGGCGACCGCGTATACGGTCGATTAACTCCCAGAACTGTCTGCGCGCGAGTGGGTCAACGCCGGTTGTCGGCTCGTCCAGGATAAGCAAATCGGGATCGTGAATCAGGGAACAGCAGAGCCCGAGCTTCTGCTTCATTCCCCCGGAAAGCTTTCCCGCCGGACGATCGCGGAATGGAGTGAGATCGGTGCTGGCCAGCAGTTCTTTTATTCGCCCCTCGCGCTCTTCGCGCGATTGGCCGAACAAGCGGCCGAAGAAGTCGATGTTCTCGAAAATCGACAAGGTAGGGTACAGGTTCTTTCCCAGGCCCTGCGGCAGGTATGCAACGCGCGCGGACACCGCATTACGAAAGCCTGCGTCGGCTATGTTCCCGCCAAGCACCATCACGTCGCCGGTCTGTATCCGCCGCACGCCCGCGATAATTCCGAGCAAAGTGGACTTGCCGACTCCGTCAGGGCCGATGAGCCCGATCATCTTCTGCGAAGGAAAATCGAGACTGACGCCATCCAGCGCTACGGCCTTTCCATAGCGCTGCGTAACGCGCTCCAGGCTCGCAACCCACTGCTTTTTCACCGCGATATTCATCAGTCGGAGCGGGCCGAACCGGTGGGCTTCCAGAGATTTGCAGGAACCGCTCTGACCTGAAGCGTCTGAGGCCATTCGGCGTTATTGTCGAGCCGGACGTACCCCATGCCCGGAATACCTAC
>DASXLU010000103.1:0-4234 GCA_036496065.1 Candidatus Acidiferrum sp. | reverse complement strand
CGGCTCTCTGTACCCAATTCGTAACCGAGCTGATTTACCCGTACAAATCCGCTCCCTGCGCGTACAGCCGCAGCCGAGAAGGAAATTGATATGCCGATCATGATCGCTGCTCGGCAGACCCCAAGCGCATAAGATCGTTTTCCGTGGATGGCCGCGCAAAGATTGTTCATGAGGGAACCTCCCATCCGTGTCGGCAGCGGGGATCCGGCACAAATTTTTCCTGAGATTGGCCCTTGGTTCAAACGATTTAATACACCTTTTGTGGTCATTCCGCAATTAACACTTTTCAGTGCGTGGAGGAATAATCGGCGACGACGGAAGAAGCCGATGAACATCCAAGTCAAAGCATCTGCCTGGGACGGCTAGTACTTGACTGGCCCGGTCGAGTTTTTCTAGAATTTCCTTTCCTCAGAGCGCCCGCTCTCGTGTTTCCCCTCTAAGATCGGACGTTTACGCTAAATATGCATTTGATCAAAAAATTGCGGGCAGGATATGACGCCCTGTTTCCGCCTTACCAGAAAGATATCCTTAACTCGCTTGAGGGCTGTTCTTCCATCTTGGATGTCGGCTGCGGTTCACTGTCGCCGGTCTCCCGGATGCGAGGAAGGGCCCGGCTTATCGGAGTGGATGCCTATGACGGTTCCATTCAGAAAGCACGCGAGCGCAAGACCCACGACGAATTCCATGTGTGTGATGTCTTGCGGTTAGGCGGGATTTTTCCAGACCAATCCTTTGATGGCGTCGTCGCGCTGGACTTGATCGAGCATTTGGAAAAAAAGGATGGACTGGCGCTTCTTGACTCCATCGAACGCATCGCGCGAAGGCGCGTGGTTATTTTTACTCCCAACGGATTTTTGCCGCAGGGGGAGTACGACAACAATCCTTGGCAGGTCCACAAATCCGGATGGGAAGTATCAGAAATGCAGGCCCGGGGTTATCGCACAATTGGCCTCAATGGCTGGCGTCCATTGCGCGGCGAGAGAGGCTACGTCAAGTGGTGGCCGCACCTGCCCTGGATAGTTTTTTCCGACCTTACCCAATACTTCGTCCGCAATCGGCCGGAGAAGGCTTACCAGATTCTTTGCGTCAAATACCTGTAGTCTCGCTTAGACCGCCTGTTTCGTTCCCATCACGCCGCTAATCTGGGCCTTGGGCGTGAATTGCTTCTCTTCTGTTTTTTTTGCGTTGACCACAATTCGTGGCTCATCAAAATCCGAATCACTCTGAACGATGGCGGGGTAGGTTACAACAATCCGATGCGGTCGGGATACTTGGCCTGCAGCGAGCTCACCAAAATCTCAAACTCTGGAAGCTCGCGCAGATTTTTGAGGCAAGGGTCCTTCAAAAAGAAAGGCCAGCAAGCAAAGCCGCTGCTAACGCTTCGGTCCAGCCACTCGAACGCAGCTTCGCGTCGCCCCAACAAGCCAAGAATACATGCGAATTGGTAGTAACTGTGGTGGGCATGTCCAAATGATTTTGGGCTTGCTAAAGCCTTAGTCAGGCAGTCCAGCGCCTTTTCGCTTTTCCCTGTTAACGCGTAGAAGACGCCTTGTAAACCTACGATGAGTGGTTCTTCAGGTAGAAGCTTGACCGCTTCGTTGAGCAGGATTTTCGCCCCACTTAAATCCCCCGTAATCATCTCGAGCTGCGGTGCAAAGTAGATTGGATACTTGTTGTCCGGACTCTCCTCGCGCCACGCTTCGATCTCCGCTCGCGCAAGGTCGTATTCCTGGCCCCAAACATAAACTTGCACGATGCTGTGACTCACGGCTTTTCTAGGATGAAATAGTGATGCCCGTTCATACATCCCGCGAGCATGGTCGAGCAGTCCGATGTGCGCCAGGATTGTGCCCAGTCGGTTGTAGGCCTGCGGCTGATTGTTCTGCAGGGCCAGCGCTCGCTTTAGTTCCGCTATCGCTTCAAGGTGTTGAAAGTTCTTCGACGGCCCCCACAATAGGAAAGCGTTGGCCACGTGCGCTTCGGCCAAATCCGCATCCAATTCAAGCGACCGGCGGCAATGAAATTCCGCCTTCTCGAGCAACGAGCTCGCCGGTGTGAGCTCAAAGTGACGCGTTGCGCACACCACCGAAAGAACGGCATGCGCCAGCGCAAAGCCGGGATCGCGGGTAACCGCCTTGCTCAGGTGCTCGGCGGCTTCGTCCATCAACGCTGGATTCCCGGAGGAGCTGAGGCGGTAGCCTCGCATGAATTCCATATAGGCCATTGGATCTTTACTGTGTCGTGGCGGGCGTTGAACTATGGCCGGACGCAGCGGTCGGTTGAGTGCCGCGGCGACTTGCTTCGCAGTCTCATCCTCGATTTCGGACAAGCGCTCGAGATCGAGTTCGCGTTTCCTTATAAAACATGTGCTCTGCAAATGCGTGTCGAACATTTCCATCGACAGATGCCATAAGCCCTTCGACATTTGTATAGCGCCATGTACCAAAAAACGGACGCCAAGATGTAGCGCCGTCTCCTTAGGTGTCGCTTCCGTCGGTACATTCAGCACTGCTGAAGTTGGCAGAACGTCGACGCCCGGCATATTTCCGAGGCGCGTGACCAGCGCGTCGGCGAACCCAAGGCACACGCCCTGATCAACGGCGGGTTTTCCGAGAAGTATCAGCGGCAAGACGGCCAACGACGGGCGCTCGGCCCACTCACTCGCGTTCTCTGGGCCAACGGCGTCAACTACACCGCGTCCAACCCAGGATTGTGGATAGCGTGGGTCAATCACGCGCACTGGTCCGATAAACCTGTACCCTTTGCCCACCACGGTTTCCAGAAAGCGCGGTCTCGCGGAGTCATCGCCCAGGGCGGTGCGAATTTTTCGCACGATGTTGTTGATGTTGGGTTCAGTATCGATGAAGAGATCCGAGCGCCACAATCTCGCGACGATCTCCTCACGCGAGACCAGCTGCTCTCGTCGGCTCACCAGAAAGATTAGCAACTCCATGGGCTTCTTTTCCAACGTGACCCGCCGTCCCTGGCGGCGAAGTTCGTATCGCCCCAAGTCCAGTTCGATCTCCGCAGTTGCCCGTCTAGCGTGTGGCATGATCCTCTCTTAGGCCATTATCCACTAGGAATCAGCAGTTTGCGGCGATATGAAAAAGATATGGAAACGATATCCGCTCTTCATTGGAATAAGCCTCAGCCAAAGGCATATTGCTTCCATTCGATACGAGCTATGGAGGCTCAATGATAAGACGGAACATGTTTCTAACGCTTGCAGTGGCTGGAATATTCTCGTGGGCCGGGTTGATTTTCGCCAGTGCCCAGCACGAGCACTCGCACGAGAAAAACTCTTTCACTCCGGATACCATTCCTTGGGGACCGGCACCGCCCGTTGTGCGCCCGGGCGCGCAGTTTGCCGTACTCGAGGGAGACCCAACTGCCTCTACCGGCGATTACACGATTCGCTTGAAGATGCCCGATGGGTTTCGCATCGCACCTCATTTTCACCCTTTAAGAGAAAACGTAACTGTCATTTCCGGGACTTTTAAAGTCGGAATGGGCGATGAATTCGACGCCAACAAGATGAAAGCGTTCATTGCCGGTAGCTTTGCTTTCCTCGATCCGGACATGCACCACTACGCAATGGCTTGCGGAGAAACCATCGTGCAAGTTCACGGTCAATCTCCTCTTCAGTTCAACTACATCAACCCTGAAGATGATCCTAGCAGGAACAAGTAGACCGCCTTGCGTGGAGGTTTGATTCATTCTTAACCAGTGTTGGAGATAATCCCAGCTTTTGCTCTGGCACCGAAAGAAGCTACGCACGCGACAGACGACCCAGGGGCAGCGGTACCGCTTCCTGGGTCTCGATATGCTCGGGTTGATTCAGCGCGGCTTCAAGAGGAGTGTGGCTAACGCGTCGAGGAAGCCGACTTGGCCAGAGTGAATGCGATTGCGGGCTTCGGTGAGAGAGAACCACTCGGCACGGTCGACTTCGGGGAACAGTTGCGTGCGGCCAGATCTTGGCGGCCATTCCATCGAAAAAGTATTGCTGCTAATGTTCCGAGAGCAATCTCCCTCAAACGCCCAAGCCGTGACAACTTTGCCGCTGGGCTGTTTCCTCTCACCCAAGCTAACGAAATGTCCTTCCGGCTTGATGCCCGTCTCCTCTTCAAATTCGCGCTTTGCAGCGGCGAATGGTTCTTCGCCAGTGCCCACTTCTCCCTTGGGGATGGACCAGGCACCAAAATCCTTTTTTCGCCACAGCGGTCCGCCCGGATGG
>DASXLU010000102.1:0-2590 GCA_036496065.1 Candidatus Acidiferrum sp. | reverse complement strand
CCGCATGCACGAGGTCGATGCAGAGATGCTGGTGATTATCATGACCGGCTACGCATCCGTCGAGACCGCAGTGGCCGCGCTGAAGAATGGCGCATATGACTACGTGTCGAAGCCATTCGACCCGGACGACATCGCGCACACGGTTCACAATGCTCTGTCGTTGAAGCGTGTGGAGCAGGAAAATGCGCGTTTGCGCGAAACCGTGGCGACCGTTGCGCGCCCACAAGAAATTGTCGGACAGAGCGCGGCCATGGCGCGCGTGTTTGAAGCAATTCAGACGGTCGGACCCACCGAGGCGACTGTCCTGATCACCGGCGAAAGCGGTACGGGAAAAGAGCTATGTGCGCGCGCGATTCACGCCGCCAGCCCGCGTCATTACAATCCTTTGGTAGTAGTGCATTGTGGGGCGCTAGCCGAAACTTTGCTCGAAAGCGAGCTGTTCGGTCACGAAAAAGGCGCCTTTACCGGCGCGCAGTACCGCAAAAAGGGCTGTTTCGAGGTTGCCGATGGCGGCACGATTTTTCTGGACGAAATCGGCGACATCAGCCTGAAGACACAAACCGACCTATTGCGTGTGTTGCAGGAACACGAGATCACCCGCGTGGGCAGCTCGCATCCCATTCATGTGGATTTCCGGTGTATCGCCGCGACCAACAAAAACGTGGAACAGCTCGTGGAGGAGGGCCGATTCCGTCCCGACCTGTATTACCGCCTGAACGTTTTTCAGATTCAGCTTCCGGCTTTGCGTGATCGCAAGGGAGATATTCCGGTTCTCGTCGATCATTTCGTGCGCAAATTCTGCGCCTCGATGAATAAGAAAATCACGCGAGTATCGCCGGCGGCTATGGCGCTTTTGGATCGCTATCAATGGCCTGGCAATATCCGCGAGTTGGAAAACGCTATCGAGCGCGCGATGGTTGTCGCCCAAGAGCCAGAAATCCGGGAAGAGGATTTTGCCTTGCGGCTTCCCGTGGCAGAGCACACTACGCGCACGCTAGACGATATGGAGCGGGCGCACATTCTGGCGGTTCTTGAGGATTGCAAGGGCAACCAGACGTTGGCGGCCGAGGTTCTGGACATCGACCGCGTTACATTGCACAACAAACTGAAGCGATATGGCTGGAAACGAGCCGCGGCGACGACGGCTGAAGCATTGTGAATCGCATTCAATTATTGCCGTTTGGCGTTCTGGCTCCGGATATTCTCTCGAGGCTTTGCAGCGGACTGGCCCGTGAATTTGCTGTCCCCTGCGAAATCCTGGATCCGGAACCTGAGCCTTCGTTTGCGTTTAATGTGACTCGCCAACAGTACTCATCGACGGAAGTCCTGGCTTCTATGAACGCCCGCCCCACACCAGACACGTGGCGCTTGCTAGCTGTGACGGGCCATGACCTGTACATCCCAATCCTCACATTTGTATTTGGCGAGGCGCAGCTCAACGGGCGTTGCGCGATCGTTTCCTATCATCGCCTGGGCCAGGAGTTTTACGGTTTACCCGCAGACCCGAAACTTTTTCACAAAAGGCTGCTGAAAGAGTCGGTCCATGAACTCGGCCACACGTTGACGCTGCCGCATTGCGACGATTACCAGTGCGTGATGGCTCCCTCTCACGGGGTGGAATGGATCGACTTGAAGAGCAGCCGCTTTTGCGGAGGATGCCGTTCCAGCGTGCCAAGCCGTGCAGCGATTACTACAGGCCGGCCGTGAAATAAGAGATCAGGCCTTCGCCTGTTCACCGGCCGCAAGGCTAACCAACTTCTTGCGGGGCACAAGCGTTCGAACGACTACGTACAGCATCGGAATAAATAGCAGGTTAAGTGAAGTGGCGGCCAGCATACCGCCGAATACCGTAGTTCCCACCGAAATGCGGCCCGCGGCACCAGCCCCTTGAGCAACCATCAGTGGCACAACGCCCAAGATGAATGCGAGCGACGTCATGAGAATCGGGCGAAGGCGAATTCGCGCGCTTTCTACCGCAGCATCAACCGTGCCTAATCCTTCGTCTTGCAACTGTTCCGCGAACTCAACGATCAGAATCGCGTTCTTGCTGGAAAGGCCAATCAACATGACCAGCCCGATCTGGCAGTAGACATCGTTGGTCAGGCCGCGCAATTGGATCGCGCCGAGTGCGCCCAGAAGGGCAACGGGCACGCCAAGCAGCACGATAAAGGGCAGGATGTAGCTTTCATACTGAGCGGCGAGCGTCAAATAGACGAAAATCAATCCAAGCCCAAACAAGATGGCGGCTTTTCCGCCCGATTCAATTTCCTCGAGAGACAATCCGCTCCACTCGTAAGTCATGCCCTGCGGCAAAGTCTTTTTCGCCAGCGCTTGCATTTCCGCGATGGCCTGCCCGGTGCTTACGCCGGGCGCCGCTGAACCATCGATTTCTGCCGAGCGGAACAGATTGTAGTGCGAGATGACTTGGGGATTCGCGGTCTGCTGAATATCCACAACATTATCCAGCGGAATCATCTTGCCCGAATCCGATCGCAAATAATACGTGCGCATGTCTTTCGCTTCGTCGCGGAATTTCTGGTCGGCTTGCACGTACACTCGATATGACCGGTTGTTAAAGTCGAAATCGTTC
>DASXLU010000101.1:0-2403 GCA_036496065.1 Candidatus Acidiferrum sp. | reverse complement strand
AAGGCCGTTCGGTTGCTGCAAGCACGGGACAAGAAACTGTTCGAAATTGCAAAGAGTGTCGGCTATGAATCCGACGCCGCTTTCAGCAAGGCATTCAAACGCGTTCTCGGCGTCACGCCGGGCGAACATCGCCGCAACAATCCGCAACCGCCTCAACCAGCGGTGGCGTAGATCCGACGGCGAAATTCGGGTTAAATTAGCGCGCCAATTTCGAGGACTCGTCACCCTTTCACGAACAAAACCTCCCAAACCCCCTGCTAAACGGACATAGGAGACATAGGAAAAAGCTAGAAAACAAAGGACAGGACACACCTGGAGAAATCAACGGGTTGGAGGTTCGAGTCCTCCCCGGTTCACCAGTTTTTCCTGAATTGATCGAATACAACGTTATGGTTAGGGCTAGGCGGTGGCGGACTTGGCGTTGGGGCGAGCGGTGGTCTGCTGCCAGACTTTGCGTAACGCTTCTCGCCGGGTGAGGACGTCGGCCTTGGCTTCGTCGAAGTTTGCGTATTGGTGTGTGCCCTTAATCGTGTTGCAGGGTGTGCAGCAAGCTACAAGATTGTCGGGGCTTTTCTTTCCTTTGTGTGCGCGCGGGATCACGAAATCGACGCGCATGACCAGTGCATTTTCAAAACTGGCGCGTCCATCCAAACCGCAATATCGACAAACATAATTATCGCGCTCGAGAATTTTGCGACCTTCTTCGACCGTAACCGGGGAGTCGACCATCGAGAGAGAAATGAGGCTAAGTGGCATAAGACCTCCACAGCGGAAATCGTTGGGATTAGGGCGGGCATGCGACTTCCACTTGCTGGGCGAGGAAGTTAAGACGGAGCGAAGGCGGTGTCAAGGCTCAAAGCGTGGGCAAAGCGGAGGCCAGAGGGCGGCTAGTACTTAGGCTAGTAGTCCCAGGGATTCTGGTCAGTTATGTGGCCAAGGCCAAAGTCCCCGGCACAGCTAGCCGCAGCCGGGTTAAAGTAAATATCGGCGAGCTTCGCGTCAGCGTCGTCACTGCTCAATCATTCTAAAGTTTAGATTCGCTTCGAATATTCGACAGACAGACCAAACAACGCAGTTCGTGACCGATATGGTCGTGTCGCCCTTCCGGAGTTGTCACCCAATGGCGCTCAGTCCATGGCGGATCGTGCCGGACGTGCTGCTGGTGGCCGCACTCGAGGTCAGCCACCCAGTCGAAATTCGCGTCACAATGAAAACCGACAATCTTACGGGGGATTCCAACGATTCTTGCACGTTTAGGCTTCACTGCGGTATTCCGTTGCCAAGATAGTCATTCTAACACTCATTGGACGTCACCAGGGTCGCCGAGTTTATGGAGCCTACAAGGCGAGCGCTACACGGCTGTCGCCGCCCCCTGATCCAGCGTTGCGATGTATCGCTTCAGTATGTCGGCCGATTTTCGCAGGGCTTCCTCCTCGTGCTGACTCAGCGGAATGGAAAGCACGCGAACGACACCACTGCTGCCCACGATTGCAGGAAGAGATAGAAACACTTCGCCGAGTTCCATAGATGCGGGCACCAGACTGGAGACTGTTAACACCGCTCGCTCGTCTCGCAAGATGGCGGTAACGATGCGAACGAGCGCTGCGCCGATTCCGTAGAAGGTCGCACCCTTCGCGTGAATAATTTCCAATCCCGCCTTGCGAGTTTCCTCCGCAATGTGCTTCAGCGCGTCTTCTTCGTAGGGCAAGTCTACCTGCCGGCAAAAGTCTCCAAGCGGAATGCCAGCTACGCGAGCAGAAGACAGCACCGCCACCTGGCTGTCGCCGTGTTCGCCAATGATGTAAGCATGTACGTTTTCCGGCGCTACGCCGTATCTTTCGCCAAGCCTCCAGCGAAAGCGCGCGGTATCCAGGCTCGTTCCCGAACCAATCACTTGCCCGGCAGGCAGGCGAGACCACTTCCATGCAGCGTAGGTGAGTACATCAACGGGATTCGAGGCCAGCAATAAGACGCCGCGCGGATTGTGGCACGCAATCTCCTCCACAATTTCTTTCAGAATTCCGGCGCTCTGTTTCAGATCATCGAGCCGCGAAGTCATGCCGGGTGCTTGACTCACACCCGCCGTAATAATGATTACGTCTACATCGCAGCAATCCGAGTAGTCGCCAGCGCGCACGCGCGTGGTGTGCGAAAACAAAGCTGCATCGCGGAGATCGTAGACCTGGCCCTCGGCGCGTGCCGTGTCTTTATCGACCAACACAATTTCCGCCACAGTTCCTGAAATCAGCAGCGCGTAGGCAGTGGTCGCGCCGACATGCCCGGCTCCCACGATCGCAACACGTGCCGTCCGTGCTTGATCCTTCCGTTCCAGGTATGCGTAGCCGCCAGACGAAGCATTCAGAGGAGTTTGCATTTGTGCTCCTGGATGCTCAGCCGTTCACG
>DASXLU010000100.1:0-7348 GCA_036496065.1 Candidatus Acidiferrum sp. | reverse complement strand
GATGGAGGAGGCGACGTCGCTGGAAGGAGAGATGACGTCGTAGTTGGAGGCGCTGCCGCCGCGAAGCTTGGCGACGAGGTCGTCGCTGGAGCCCATGTAGGATGCGGTGACTTTGCAGTGGTGCGCTTCTTCGAAGGCGTGGATGAAGGAAGGATCGGCGTAGCCTTCCCAGACGAGGACGCTGAGATGGTCGTTGACTTTTTTCTGGCAGGAGCCGAGAAGGGCCAGGGAGAAAATCAAGACGAGCAGCTTGCAGACGCGCTGCGCCGACCAGCCGAAGAGCCAGAAAAAAAGGGACCGCGGTCCTTCAGGGGCTAAAGCCCAGTTTATCCCCGGGCACTTAGAGTCGCGGCTGAAGCCGCGACCTACAAAGCTCAGAATTTCTCTGTAACCTGCGAAGCCGCGGCTGACAAAGCTGGAAATTTCCCCGCAACCTCTAAAGACTGCGGCTGTGCTAATTCGAGGCTTCATAGACGATTTTGCCTCCGACTATGGTGGTGAGGACCTTGGTGGCGCCGATGTGCAGCGGGTCAATGTCGAAGAGATTCTGATTGAGGATGATGATGTCTGCAACTTTGCCCTGCTCGATGGAGCCTTCTGTTTTTTCGCGGCGTCCGGCGTAAGCCGCGCCGGAGGTGTAGCCCTCAATGGCTTGCGAGATGGTAAGGCGTTGCGACGGCACGAATCCTTGAGGCGGCTGACCGTCGGAAGTCTGACGAGTGACCGCGGTTTGAATTCCTTCGAATGGATTAAGAGTGACTACCGGCCAATCGCTGCCGAAGGCGTAATGCCCGCCGTCTTGGGCGATACTTTTCCAGAGCCAGGCGTGGGAGGCGCGCTCGGGGCCAATATTTCCGGCCCATACGGTGAGCGTGTCTGCATTGGGATAGGAGTGCAGCGGTTGCATGCTGGCGATGACACCGAGTTTGCCAAAGCGGGGGATATCGGCGGGATCGATGGATTCGATGTGCTCGATGCGCGGGCGATGATCCTTGGAATGATTTTTGTCTTGCGCGGCCTCGTAGGTGTCTAGCGCGGTGCGAATCGCCGAGTCGCCGATGGCGTGTGTGAAGATCTGGAGATTACGCTTATCGAGATCGGTGACGGCAGCCCGATATTTTTCGGGATCCCAGAAAAGCTTGCCTTTAGTGGAAGGATCATCGGAGTAAGGGGCGAGGAAGGCGGCGGTGTGGGACTCGACGACGCCATCGATGATGAACTTCACCGCACCTACGTCGAGCCAATCGTCATGATATTTCTTGCGGGCGTCTTCGATGGCGGCGATGTCTTGCTTGCGGAGTTCTGGAGGATCCTGGAAATAGGCAATATAGAAGCGCACGGTGAGTTGTTTTGTCTGGCGGAGCTCATCGAGGAGCGCGAGCTGTTCGAAGTCGCCGCCGGCGCTGTGAACTCGAGTGATGCCATTTTGATTAGCCCAATGAATGCCGGCGCGCAGGGCTTGTAACTTTTGAACGCGGGTGGGCTTGGGAATAACCTTCCTTACAAGATCGCCAGCACTTTCCTTAAGGGCACCTGTAGGATCATGGGTTTGCGGATCGCGGACGATAACGCCATTTAGAGGATCGGGCGTGTCTTTGGTGATGGCTGCGAGGGAAAGCGCCTTGGAGTTGGCCCAGTAAGTATGGGCATCGTAGCCCTCGAGGAAGACGGGGCGATTCAGGAAGATTTCGTCCAGGTATTTTTTGTCGGGAAGCGCAGCGGCTCCGAACATCGCATAGTCCCAGCCACGTCCAAGTATCCAGTCATCGCCGGGGTGTTGCGCTGCATAGGCGCGGAGACGCTTTTGGATGTCGGCGACGTTCGTGGCGCCTTCAAGATTAATCTGACCAAGGCTCAGCGAACCGTCGAGAAAATGGACGTGGCAGTCGGTAAATCCCGGCAAAATCAGCTTGCCGCCTGCATCGATGATTTTGGTGCCGATGCCACGAAGACGCCCGACGACTTGCTCGGTGCCAACAGCTTCGATCTTGCCCTGACGGATGGCGACGGTGTCTGCCCAAGGATGTTTTTCGTCCGCGGTGTAGATTTTGCCGTGAACGATGAGAATGTCCGCGGGCGGGACATGCGCGTTGGGCTGAGCGAATGCATCCAGCCTGCCGCTTAATCCGTAGACGGCGAGAAGCAGAACGAGAACCGGGACCCGAAAGTTCATGCACACCTCAGAGCTAGCAGCGGCTTAATGGCCGCACAAAATTTCGCATCAGAACGTTGGCGGAGTATTTACCCAAAGAATCCAGGCTTCGGAGCGACCAGGATTTCTCCAACGATGCGGCGTGGAACTTTCGAAATAAAGACTGTCTCCAGGCTTGAGGAGATAGTGTTCGCCGTTATGCAGCCAGATTTCGAATTGGCCGCGCATGACGTGGAGAAATTCTTCGCCTTCGTGGGCGTAGGGCTCGCCGCTGCCGCCGCCGGGTTTGACGCGAAAGAGATGCGGCTCCATGGCAGTGTTGCCCCACGCGAGAAGCTCCATGCGAACGTCGGGACTGGTTTCGAGGATTCTGCGTTGGGCGGGACGGACAAGGCGCTGCACATCGCCATTGGTCTCGACGAGAGACATGAGGTTGGTCTTGTAGAAGCGCGCAATACGCCGCAAGGTGGCGACAGAGGAACGCATCTGGCCGCGTTCGAGGGCGCTGAGGAAGCCAACGGAAACGCCGGTGGCTCGCGCTACTTGCGCGAGAGAAAGCCCGCGGCGGGTGCGCAAGCGACGGAATTGCTGGCCGGGAAGCGGGGGAGCGTCGGCGGGAGCGGTCACGACGCCTTGTTTCTTGAGTATGTGGGCAATAGCGGCGGGATTCAATCCGCGCGCGCGCCGCAGAAAGATCGCGCGTTGCAACAGACGAACATCGGACTCCGCGTACATGCGGTAGCGGCTTTCGGTGCGTCGTGGGGCGACGAGACCGAGGGCTTCCCACGCACGCAACGCAGAGGAAGAAATCCCCAAGCGGCGGGCGACTTCCGAGATCCGGAGAAGGCGCTGGGCGGACAAAGATTCCGATGGTTTGGAGAAATTCTTTCTACTTGACACGAGTGCCGGCTTTCTCTAAGTTTGCTGGATTATAGTAAGGTTCACGGGGCTGTCGCAACCACGAAGAATCGCTTTTTCAGGGACAGCGGTCCTTCCGACACTAGGGGTGAGTCAAATGAATTCATTCAAACGCCTGCTTCAGGTTAAGTCCGTTTGTTGGCGGAGTATTTCCTCGACAATTTTGTTCGGAGTAGTGTGCTTGATGATTGCGCCGTTGGCTAGCGCGCAAAGCACCGGTGGACGTGTGCGCGGAACGATTACGGACTCCAGCGGGTCGACCATAGCCGGGGCGCCATTAGTTCTATCAAACACGGGGACCAACGTGGCGAGGGAAGGAACCACGAATAGCAACGGCGAATACCTGTTCCTGGAAGTGCCGGTGGGCACATACGAATTGACGGTGAACCAAGCAGGATTCAAGAAATTTCTGCGCAAAGACATTGTGGTGGATTTGAACGCGGTGGTGAGCATCGACATTGCGTTGCAGGTTGGTGGGTCTACGGAAACCGTGGAGGTGACGGGCGAGCCACCGGTGGTGGATACGACGTCGACGCAACTGGGCGCCGTGGTGAATTCGCGAGACGCGACACAATTGCCACTGAACCAGCGTGACGTGTACCAGTTGCTGCAACTGCAGCCTGGTGTGCAGTCGCAACTCGGTAACGATTTGTTTTACGGCTCGGACAAGGCCGGCGTGGTGACGGTGAATGGCGGGCGTGGGCGCTCAAACAACTATTCCGTGAATGGAGGAGACGGCAACGATCTGTTTGCGAACTTGCCCGCGGTGCAACCGTCCGCGGATAGCATTGAAGAGTTTCGCGTGATTACGAACAATTTCGACGCGGAATACGGACGGAACTCGGGATCCGTGGTGAACGTGGTGACGAAGTCTGGAACGAACGACTGGCACGGCAGCGCGTTTGAGTTCTTGCGGAACAAGGTATTGAACGCCAAGGGCTTCTACGACACGACCAAGCCCGATTTCATTCAAAACCAGTTTGGCGGAACGTTTGGCGGGCCAATCAAGAAAGACAAGACGTTTGTGTTCGCGTCGTATGAAGGTCGCAGGATCAAAGAGGGGATTTCGTCGAATCCCGTTCAGGTGCCGACAACGGCATATCAGAACGGCGATTTTTCAAATGATACGACCGGTGCAGCGGCGTCGCCCTTTGCCGGGACGCTGGGTACGCAGACGGTGGCAGATATCTTGAACAACCGGCCTGGCTGCGCTTCGGCGGTAACGGCAGCAGGCGGAGCGGCTATCGCGCCCGGCAATGCGTACGCCGATATCTTTCCAGGCAACAAGATCCCGACGCAATGTTTCGATCCATTGGCCGTGGGCGTATTGGGGCAGTACGTACACCCAACGTCGGATGGGCTATTCCAGAAAGCGCCTAACCAGACAGATCGGGGAGACCAGTTCACGCTGAAAGTGGATCACGACCTGAACAAGAATCAGAAATTGGCGGCGTATTATTACTTCGATGACGACAACACGCTGGATCCTTTTGCGAAATTTCAGGCGGCAGGGGCGAACTTGGGGAATTTTCCAGGCGACTTTGCGACACGCACCCAGCAAATTAACATAACACACACATGGACGATCGGAGCGACGTCGGTGAATGAGGCGCGCTTCTCGTACTTTCGCGAAGGGCAGGGCAAGTTCAACGCCCCTGTGGTAACCAGCACGGTACAGAATTCATGCCCAAGTTCGGTTTCGGCGGTCTGCTTTACAGGTGCGACCGACACTGGCGTTCTTCCTGCGAATCCGGACTACGGGATTCATCCAGGACTGGGAGCGAGCAAAGAGGGGTTGCCGTTTATCTCCGTGTCGGGCGGCTTCGCAGTAGGAAACAACTTCGAAGGGCAACTGCCGCAGGTGGGGAATACTTTCCAGTGGTCCGATAGCTTCAGCAAGATTGTAGGGAATCACAGCTTCAAGTTTGGCGGCGACATTCGCTACCAGAAATTTGATCAGACGCTGTACTACAACGTGAACGGATCGATTTCGTTCGGGCCCGGCGGGGCAAACGATGTGGGAGGCGCGGACAGCTATCCGAATTATTTTCTGGGATTGCCGAGTTCGTACAGCCAAGGTTCCGCTCAATCGGAACTGGTGCGCAGCACATCGGTGTATCTGTTTGCGCAGGATAGCTGGAAGATCAAGCCGAATCTGACACTGAATTATGGATTCCGGTGGGAGTTGAACACGCCTCTGACGGACATCGGGCACAAAGTCCAGACGTTCCGTCCGGGAGAAAACTCGACGATCTATCCATGCCAATTGAATGCTGCGAGTGTGGCTACATTTCAAGGCTTAGGAATAGCGAATCCAGATTGCAACAACACGGGGGTACAGCCTACCGGTCTGGTGTTTCCGGGCGACAAGGGTGTGCCGCTAAGCCTGACGGATACGTATTACAAGGCATTTGCGCCGCGTTTGGGATTGAACTGGAGTCCAGCCGCAAGCGACGGATTGCTCGCGAAATTGACGGGAGGTCCGAGTAAAACGAGCATCAGTATGGGTTGGGGAATGTTCTACAACCCAATCGAGCAACTAGTGCTGGAACAATTCAGCGCGGAGCCGCCGTTTGGGGGGAGCAACTTCATCGTTAATCCGCTGTTCCAGGCACCCTTCCTGGATCAGAGCGCAACGGCGTGGCCTAACCCATTTAATGGGATATTGAATCCTCCGAGAGGCAGCAGTATTGACTGGTCGACCTTCCGATCTATCTTGCTGTTTGGACAATTTCCAAAACAGTTGAGGACGCAGTATTCCGCTCAATACAACCTGACGATCAAGAGAGAATTGCCGGGCAACATGCTCTTCCAGATCGGCTACGTGGGGTCGCAAGGGCACCGCTTGCTGGCGTCCTACGATCTGAATCATGGCAATGCGCAAACCTGCGTGGACTTGAATGCGACACTCGGATCGGGGACCTGCGGGCCGTTCAGCGCGGACAATCAGTACATCATTCCCGCGGGAACAGTAATCCCGGCTGGAGGATTTCATCTACCTTACGGACCGAGCGGGCCATCGGTGTTGCCCGCTGGATACGTGGTGGGAGCAGCGAATGGCGGACTGCCAATCAATTTAGTCGGATTGAGGCGATACTCGTCACCGAATTGCGACCCAGTGGTCGGGACGGGATGTCCAGTGGACGGAATCCCGGTGTTCTCGAATATTTTCAGCGAAGACACTGTGGCATATTCGAACTACAACTCGCTGCAAATGATGTTGCAGAAGCGGTATTCGCATGGATTGCAGTTCCAAGCGGCATACACGTACAGCAAGTCGCTGGACAACGCTTCGAGCTTTGAGAGTTCACTGAATCCTGTGGACTTTAATTCAACGTATGGACCGTCTTTGTATGATGCACGGCACCGATTGGTGCTGAGCTACGTATGGGAACTGCCTGTACCGAAGTACGACGGGTTCAAGGGGAAACTGTTGAATGGTTGGCAGACATCGGGAATAGTGACATTCCAATCGGGTTTCCCGATTCGCATCACGTCGTCTGACGACAACGAAGCGTTCAGCAGCATTTTCTTTGAGGCACCGGGCGAACCGAACCTTACGGCACCGTTCAACACGTGGAATGTGCGGCAACACGACGGGTATGTGTTTAACCCGGCGCTGTTTGACAACACGCTCTACGATCCCAGCACGGGTCCAAAAACGGATCCAACTGCGGTGACTTTGGGCACCATCGGGAATGCACCGCGCTCGATTTGTTGCAGCCCGGGCATCAACAACTTCGATGTTGGCTTCTTCAAGGGCACGGCGATTGGAGAGAAATTGCGAATGGAGTTCCGGACGGAAATTTATAACATCTGGAACCACGCGCAGTTCTATAGCGTAGACGGGAACATTTCCGACGGAACGGATTTCGGCAAAGCGCAGAAGGTGCGCGGTCCGCGTCAACTGCAGTTCGCACTGAAATTTATCTTTTAGCGAGCGTTGAGAAGTGAGATAGGCGCGGCGGGCGTCCCGGCGAGATCGGGGCGCCTTTCGCGTGCAGGTCGAAAGAGAGAATCCCGCTAAGCATTGCGCAAAGCTGTGGAAGCACGACGGAAAGGCGTAAACTAGAGAGCGGAATTCACCGCGATAGCCGCGCAGTTTTCCTCGCAGATACTGACCGCAGGGAAGAGACCTGCCACAGGTGACCTCAGGAAAGGCCAGCCTGGATGGAGTAGCAAAATGCACGAAATACTACAGAAGGAAATCGCTTTGTACGAGAAGCGCACGCCGAAGTCCGCGGAAGCGCACAAGAAAGCGGAGAAGCGCATCCCGTT
>DASXLU010000099.1:0-2899 GCA_036496065.1 Candidatus Acidiferrum sp. | reverse complement strand
GCCGGCCGCGGCCGCCTTTGCGAGATTGCCATTGGCGGCGGATACCGGCAGTGGAGGCACTTTCGTATTATCGACCACGTGATGATTCAGACAATAGAGCGCCAGTTCCAACCGGTCCGCCACTCCAAGTTTGTCGTACACCTTGCGCAAGTAATTCTTCACAACCTGTTCCGTGGTGCCCACCCGCAACGCAATTTCTTTGTTTTTCATGCCTTGGGTCACGCACGAAACGATGAGCATTTCTTTGGGTGTTAACTGGACCTTCGGACGCGCTCCAGTCGGACGGTTGTTCTGGTTGCGATAGGCTTCGAGCACCCAGCGCACGCCCTGACCGTCAAGCCAGGTCTCGCCAGCGACGACCTTGCGCAGGCAATCCACTAAGAGCTCAGGCTCCACTTCGCGCGACACAATGCCGTGTGCGCCCCGGCGGAACAGGTCCAAGGTCAGATCTTGATCGGCGCCTGGGGTCACAACCACCACGCGCAACGATGGATTTTGGCGAAGCAGATTGACAACGGCTTCTACGGGGTTCGGCGTGAGGGCGGCCTCGAAAATCAGCACATCCGCGGAGAACTTTGCCACCGCGGATTGAGTTTGGAGCAGCGTCTCTGCCTGCCCTACTACGCGGATGTCGTCTTCGAGCGCGAAGACCTTGCGCAAGCCGGCGCGGAAGATGGCTTGCGTATCGGCCAGGATGACTCGCACGAACTGGCCGGTGCCGCCGTCTTCGCCTGCTCCGAGTTTTTCTTCCACGCTTACCGGATTGCTAGCCATTCAGTCCCTTGCGCCTACGCTCGCTCGAAATGGTATTCGTCAATTACGACGCCTACGGCACGCCGGCCTCGATCTTCGAAGCTACGCACCACTCGGCCTCGACAGTCGATTTGCACGTTCTGGCGCACACCCACGATTTCGGCCGGCAGCAGGATCGTGAAGTCCACCAGCGATCCCACCGCAACGTCGTTATCCATCGCAAACAACACACCGTTGGCGGAGATATTTTCGGTCTCGGCCGAATACGCGCTGCCGTGCGTTTTTACCGAAGCGGTAAGATGGAGCGGAAAGCGCGCCGCACTCTGCATATCTTCGTATTGCCCCGCGCTCGCCTGCTTCTCGGTCATCGGTGCTGTGCCTTCGGCTGTCACGCTTAGAAGAACCTTTCTTTCCGGTAGCACCATTCGCGCCTTCCGGACTTCATCCAAACTCAAGGGCAGCGTACACCTTCAAATGGGGCAAACAAAGTTACCGAAGTCATGGAACAACTGGGGCTAACTTCTTTTCTTTGAATGAATTAGAAGAGAATTGACCGGCGGGAATTGAGCCTGAAGCAGCCTGTCGGAGGCCGTCAATTCAGGTTAATTTCGGGCAATTGCCGGAGAGATCCGGAAAGCAAAATCGTTCTCTTAAAACTTTGTAACTTCCGTGAAGTTGAAGTCCCTGACCTTCATCGCCGGAACCACCATGTCGAACGATTCTTCTCCGCAGGAGCGAAGCGGCAGGCTCATTGCCTCCACGTTCGACAGCAGATGAATCAGGCTCTCATTAAAACGGAAATTCCGGAGCCCGCCCTGGACTCGCCCGTTCTCCACGTAGAACGTGCCGTCACGAGTCATTCCGGTAAGCATTTTTTCGAACGGCTCCACCTCGCGGATGTACCACAGGCGCGTCACCAGTACTCCCCGTTCCGTCGAAGCAATCATTTGCTCGACGGTCTGAGGATTGGATACTGGCGCGAATACGATGTTCAGCGGCATCTCTCCCATTTCGTTGGGCAACGCGAAACCGTGGCCGGTGGAGGCGATGGGACCAACCTTATCTTTATACTTGGAGCGCTTCATTCTTTCCGCCGTGGCGCGAGCGTATACGACTCGCTTCACGACTCCGTCCTCGACGAGACCGACCTTTTGCCGCTGCATGCCTTCCCCATCGAAGGGAGAGCCGGATTGCAGAGGATGCGCTACATCGTCCCAAATCGTGATATTGTCGCCAAACAGTTTTGTCCCGATCCGTCCCGTAAGAAACGAGCGCTGGTCCAGAATCGCCATGCCGGAGTAATCCCAGAACATGAATCCCACGATGTCGAGCACGGCCGCGGGCTCCAGAATTACTGTGTACTTGCCGGGCGGAATCTCGCGCGGGTGCGCTGAATCGACGGCCTTCTGCGCAGCGATCTCGGCCAGTCGCAGGGGATTGAGATTCGCCACATCCGGCGAACTCGCCTTCTGCCAGCCGGAAGAATCGTCCGCCAGCATGGTAATCGAGACCTCAGCGGCGGTCTGCGTGTGCCATCTACTCAACCCACGTGAGTTGAAAAGCCCCTCAAACGATTCTGCACTGGAGAAAACCCCGGCGGTTGTGAGCCTGTGCTTTTCGGCCACGTCAACAATCTTCTTGACGCCCTCAGCACGCGATTCGGGAGTGATCTGCGCGGTTCGTTCGAAGTGCCGAGGCGGCGTTTGTGTGGCGTGGGCGCTCCCGCCCGCCCTGCCCGCGGCTTCCGACGGATCCGGCATGGGCAAAAGGTCAGGATCAGGATGTTGTACTCTCGCCAGACTTTCCGCCGACCGCACCACCTGCCGCAGACTCTCCTCATCAAACTTGTTGGTGAAAGCTCGCGCCGTTTTTCCTCCAAACACAGCGCGGACCGAGACCACATGATTCTCCTCGGCTACATTCTGATGAATGGTGTTGTTGGCGAAGCGGGTCAGCGCAAACTGTCCTCCCGAGAAAAGGACCTCGACTTCATCCCCCGTCGAAAGTTTCTTGATGCGCTCGAAGATGTCGCCGGCTTGTTCGTTCGATAGCATTCGGCACTCAGCAGTCAGCATTCAGCCCGCGAGACGTTCAGTCTCGATTTTGCGAACCAGCGCGGAAAGCATGCGCTTCACTTCAATCTCTG
>DASXLU010000098.1:0-2776 GCA_036496065.1 Candidatus Acidiferrum sp. | reverse complement strand
CTTCAAACTCAAACAAAAGCTCAATTTCCCCTTGCTCGGCGATCCCACCCACAAAATGATCAAATCTTATGGCGTCTGGCGCATGAAAAAATTCATGGGCCGCTCGTTTAAGGGCATTGTTCGCAGCACGTTTCTGATTGGGCCCGACGGAAAGATTGAAGAAATATGGGACGAGGTTAAAGTAAAAGGCCACGCCGGTGAAACATTGGCCCGGATTGCAGGAAATAGCTAGCGGTCGACTCCACTGCGTGGCTGTGGGCTGCGACGAACTGCACGTATTCGCCGAGCCGCGCTCGGCTGTTTCGGCCATTACAGTTCGGTCTTAATTTCGTCTCCCATCGCTTCCATCAGCATATTGTCGATTAAACGCGTCTTGCCCAGATACACGGCCAGCAACGCGTAACTCTTGTGCGCGATTCGCGCGACAGGCTCGAAAGTTTCCGCATCAACGATCTCCGCGTAATCCACTCGCGCCAGAGGCTCGCTGCCAAGGACGCTGTGCATTGCTTCCTGCAAACGCAACGAACTCCGCACCCCGTTCGCTGCTTCCGCCTGCGCGGCCCGAAGCGCCCGATATAATACCGTCGCCGCTCGCCGCTCATCCGCATTGAGATAGGCATTTCTCGAACTCAACGCCAACCCATCGTTTTCGCGCACGATCGGGCAAACCACAATCTCCGCATCCAGATTCAAATCGCGCGCCATCTGCTGGATTATGCGCACTTGCTGGGCATCTTTGCGTCCGAAGTACGCGTAATGCGGCTGGGCAATCTCCAAGAGTTTCAGAACCACGGTGGCAACGCCACGAAAGTGCCCGGGCCTTGTTTTTCCTTCCAGACGATCGCTCAATCCCTCGACTTGTACGTAGGTTGAAAAACCGTGCGGATAAATATCCGAAGGGCTTGGCAGGAATAATCCGTCCACTTTTGCGGCTGTCAATTTTTCCGTGTCCTGTTCAATCGGTCGTGGATACTTCGCTAAATCTTCCTTAGGCCCGAATTGTGTGGGATTCAGAAAAATGGAAACGTACACCGGAGAACAATCTCGCTTGGCCCTCTCCACAAGCGCGATATGCCCCGTGTGGAGCGCACCCATCGTTGGCACAAGCCCTATGATTCGCTGTTCCATGCGCGCCGCCCGGGCTTGCTCCTTCATCCAGGCGACCGTCCGTAGGATCTCCATCCGGAGCTAGGCTCCCGCCGCGGCTTGCTCGCGGTAGAAGTGCATCAAGTCGGTAAGAACTGGTTTCGCGTCCAACTGTCGCAGCATCGTGGTGATCTGGCCGCGATGATATGTCCCGTGGTTCACTAGGTGCTGCATCGATTGCCACAAAGGATTGCGGTACACGCCAAACTTCATGGTCTTGTATTCCATCACTCGATCCAGTTGTTCCTGATTCAATCCGCGCACGAAGTTCAGCAGAGTAGGTTCGAACGCTGCCCAACTTGTCTTGAGCTTCGTAATATCCGCAAATTCGGGATTATCAGGAATAGCACCAGGCGAGCGGCCCTGAAATCGCTCCAACCACAGCCACTCGACTCCATAGATGTGCGATAGCGTATCGCGCACCGAAGAGAAGCTCGATCCCATTTGCTTGGTAAATTGTTCCCGGCTCAGCGCGCTGGCAGCCTCCAACACGCGACGATCGGCCCACGCATTGTATTCGTACAGTTTCAGCATGTCCTGCGGATTCATGGCTTGCCCCTCACTCAACAAAATTATAGGGGCACCCCGGTCTGCACAAGGCGCCCCTTTTCAGCATCGCTTGCTGTGCACACTCACCGCGCTATCGGAATCGTTTTACGTGTTTTGAAGTCGGCTGGTGCGTGATACGACTCGGAGTCCGCAGGGAAACTTCCACTCTGCACGTCGTCGCAATATTCTTTCACCGCTGCCGAGATGATGTCTCCCACACTTGCGTAACGGCGCGCAAACTTCGGTGGTGTCTGGAACGTCAGGCCGATCATGTCGTGCAGCACCAGAATCTGCCCATCGCAGTCTGGGCCTGCGCCAATGCCAATGGTAGGAATGCGCACCGAGCGCGTTATCTCCGCCGCCAGTTCGCGCGGAATGCCTTCCAGAACGATGGCAAAAGCGCCCGCTGCTTCCAGCGATCGGGCGTCGCGTCGCAACTGCTCTGCTGCGCTTGCCGTCTTCCCCTGCACGCGATATCCGCCAAACGTGTTTACCGATTGCGGGGTTAGGCCGATATGTCCCATCACGGGGATCTCGGCCTCGGTCAGCTTGGCAATCAGCTCCAGCCGCCGTTCTCCGCCCTCGACCTTTACCGCTTCCGCGCCGGCCTCTTTCACAAAGCGGATCGCGTTCTTCAGCGCCTCGTTCAAATCGCCGTGGTAGCTGCCATACGGCATGTCCGCAACCAGCAGCGCGCGTTGCACTCCGCGTCGCACTGCCCTGGTATGGTGCAGCGCCTCTTCCAGCGTGAGTGGTAACGTGCTCTCGTGCCCTAGCACCACCATGCTCACCGAATCGCCCACTAGCACGACATCCACGCCCGCTTCGTCCATTAGCCGCGCAGTGGGGTAATCGTACGCCGTCAAGCAGGTGATTTTCTTTTTGCTTTGGGAATCTGCTGCAAAAGACTTGCGCTGCAGCAGTTCGGGAACGCTTACTTTCGTAGCGCCCCCATTCGGGATGACACTCATGTCGGCCTCCGGTGCCGCTCCCTAGCTTCGGGATGCAGCCCTCGTCCAAACGCTTCTACTATAGCAAAATGTGATGCAGGTCACCAATAGTCGTGATTCTCGACGGTCCG
>DASXLU010000097.1:0-10514 GCA_036496065.1 Candidatus Acidiferrum sp. | reverse complement strand
TACGCGAGAAGAAAGGGCAATGACTGGGGAACAAGGAAACCGCACCCCTCTCCAAGACGCGGTGGCGGCGGCCATCCTTCTTGGTTTCAAAAGTCACCACTCGGCCCTTGTTCACACAAACGACATGCTGGACGTACTTGACGTCATTCAACTCGCCCTTGGGGACACGATGCTCTTCTACGACGAGGTTGTGCCAGTTCGAGCGAGCGCTGGAGAGGACAACCGCAGAGCGAGGACTACCGGCCAGAAGTTCGCCATTCGTTGCATGCAAAATGGGAATATTGGATGGTAGCTTCATCACAAGCGTCTGATGATCCCAAGGCCTAGAAATTATGTTCCCTATTTGGGTCCGACTTCTGAAAAGCGATCGCACCCGGATCCTCGCGTCCTCTCTGTCACAACCTTGTATCCTTCGGGGTTCCTTTCTCCTTCCTTGCTTATTAGTAAGCGACATAGCGGAAATGGAGTTGGGTCTCAATCTGCGTCATTGGGTCGAATCTTATGGAATTGTTCATTAGAAGCGGGCGCTGGAGCTCCCCAATATAATTCGCGTCCGCGAGCATCGCAGCCGGAAATCTGCACGTCTGAATTGTTATCTGAATAGAGGCCAATGCTGAGGACATTATGAGTGGCGATTCCCTGGTTCTACCGCTCTCACGCCTCGGGAGTCGTGCCTGCGAGGTTAGCACCCTGTATCGCGAACTCCGCGAACCGTTGTTGCGATATCTAGTCTGCCTCGGGCTTTCCAGCGATGAAGCCCAGGACGTCGTGCAGGACACTTTTCTCAGTTTGCATCGCCACCTCGCTTCCGGTGGGCCGCAAGACAACATCCGTGGTTGGGTGTTTCGTGTGGCGCACAATCAGGCCAGAAACCGCCAGGGCAGCTATCATCGCCGCTTTGGCGAGCCTCTCGATGTTGAGGACAATGCTATCGTCGACCAAAACACGCCGGAGCACGTGGTTTTGGAGAAGGAAAAGCTTCGTCGCCTGGATAAGGCCCTTGACCGGCTCTCCACTTCCGAGCGCGAATGCCTCTTGATGCGCGCTGCAGGACTCCGCTACCGTGAAATTGGTCAAGCCCTCGGAATCCCCGTTTCTACGGTAGGCGACACCGTGGAACGCGCAATTAGAAAATTGACGGAGACCTTCCATGTGTGAGTATTCGAGAAAGCTGATTGCTTGGCTCGACCGAGAGTTGGCCGATGACGAAATGACGGACGTACAGCGCCATCTCGGTGAGTGTTTCGCATGCCGCACGCGACTGGCCAAGTATGAGCAGGTGAGCAAAGCCCTGGATAGCTATTGTGCGGCTGTGGTCGAAGCGAATGTGCACACAAGACGTCCAAGCTGGGTGCCCACGCTTTCACTCGTTGCGGCGGCTGCCGTTGCTTCCGCGTTTGCCATCGTTTTGCTGCGCCCACATAAGGAGCAGCCAGTTTCCGTGCGTCCAGTAGTAGCAGCCCAACCCGTTGTCGTTCCCGAAGCAACGCGGGCGCCGGGCAAGGTGGCGAATCGCCAGCGTAGTAGGCCGCGAGCGGCGGCCCAGACAGTGAACTGGCAGCCCGCTGAGCCTGTCATCCAGGTTGCCATCCCGGCGGAGTCCATGTTCCCACCGGGGGCGATTCCTGAAGGTGTGAGCTTTACTGCGGATGTGAGTTTTGGGCCGGATGGATCAGCACAGCAAATTCGCTTGCGGCCACGCCTGATTGGATTTGAAAGGAGAACAACGCAGCCATGAAATATGCACAGATTTTGGTTTTGGGGCTCGCCGCTTCCTCTTGCGCGCTTGCTCAGGATACGTTGAAGCCAAATGTCGTCTATCAAAGCGGTGGCGCGAGTGGCGTCGCGATTGCCGCGTCCGTCAAAATGTTTGGCGCGCCGATTCAGGGGGCCCCTTATTCCGCAAACATTACCAACGAATCGATTCAGACGCTCGCTGACGGAAATCGCATCGTTCAGACCAGCGCCGGCACCACCGCTCGCGATTCGCAAGGACGCACTCGCCAGGATGCCATGTTGCCCGCGATCGGCAATCTCTCTGCTTCTGATGCACCTCATATCGTCTTCATCATGGATCCTGTGGCGCAAGTGTCTTACACCTTGAATTTGACGGATAAGACGGCGCAGAAGCTCTCTATGCCCCCGGCGGGTCCCGGCGAAGCGGGTACGATTAGTTCTACGAGAATGTTAGCCACACAATCCGCCACTGCATCCGTGTCCGCGGGGCAGTTGCCAGCTCTACCGTTGCCGCCACCCGTTGCCGTCTTTAGGAGCTTCGGAAGCGAGGAGCAGGCCGACGTAAGCACCGAAGATCTGGGCTCCCAGACTATGGAAGGTCTGCTTGTAAGTGGAGTCCGCACCACCCGAACGATCCCGGCAGGCGAGATTGGCAATGAAAAACCAATCGCGATTGTCACCGAGGTTTGGACTTCCCCTGATTTGAAAACGATCGTTTATAGCAAGCGAATTGACCCACGCATGGGTGAACAGATCTTCAAATTGACGGATATCGTGCGTGCGACGCCCGACTCCTCGCTCTTTGCCGTTCCGCCAGACTTTAAGCTATCCGACGCCCCCCAACAGTTTATCTACCGAACGAGCCATTAAGTGGGAAGCCCTTAAATGGCGAGTACTACGACCGGAGCTCCTGGAAAACCCAAGTGAATATGGATCGTTACGTGTTAGCTTCAGGAAAATCGCAACTGTGATGACAGTCGCAAACCATTAATATTTGCCGTCAGTCTATCGAGTTGGGCGCTATGCATTTCGCTCAAAAGTTGTAGAATGGGCCTACTAGACGGTTCGATTCGTTGAGAGGCCATATCTCTCTCGCGCGGCAATCGCATATCCTGGCAAAGCGGCGAACGACCTGGGGCTTTTTGGCCAGACTGTCGGTTATTTTCGCGACGGCTCTTCTTTTTTTCTGCCTGGCCCTCACTTTCGCTGGATGCAAGAAACAGCCCGCCGATAACCGGGAAACTCCCACTGCAGTACCCAGCGGAGCACTCGAACTCGTGTTCCCCTATGGTTCCGAGAAAGAGAAATGGATTAACGACGTCACCAACGCATTTAATCAAAGCGGGGTCAAAACGCAGAGCGGTCAGCGTATTTTCGTGCGGGCAATGCCCATGGGTTCCGGTGAGACAATCGACAATATTCTCTCCGGACGCTTACAAGCACACTTGGCAAGCCCCGCCTCCGCCGCTTTCATCAAGCTGGGAAATGCCGAATCTCGAGCGAAAACTGGCAAAGATCTGATCAGCAGTACCGATAACCTGGTGCTTTCGCCGGTCGTCATCGCCATGTGGAAACCCATGGCGGAAGCCATTGGCTGGGGCAAGAAGCCACTTGGTTGGTCAGACATATTGGCGCTCTCGAAGAGCGAGAAAGGGTGGCAAGCATTTGGCTACCCTCAGTGGGGCAAATTCAAGTTCGGCCACACGCACCCGGAATACAGCAACAGTGGGTTGATCTCTCTTTTCGCTGAGGCCTACGCTGCCTCCGGTAAAACCGCTAACCTGACACTGGCAGATTTAGCTAAGCCGCAAACGAAGGAGTTTGTGGCGGGCGTAGAGCGAAGCGTGGTGCACTATGGAAGCTCCACGGGCTTTTTCGGTCGCAAAATGTTTTCCAATGGCCCTGAGTATCTTTCCGCAGCGGTTTTGTACGAAAGCATGGTTGTCGAATCCTATTCACAGTCCAATCTTCCATTTCCGGTCGTAGCGATATACCCAAAGGAAGGAACGTTCTGGAGTGACCATCCGGTAGGGATTGTTGAGCGCGATTGGGTAACCCCCGAACACCGCGAAGCCGCGAAGGTCTACATTCAGTATCTTTTGGCACGACCACAGCAGGAGAAAGCCATTCAGTATGGCTTCCGGCCTGGTTCGGTCGACGTTCCTCTTTCTCCTCCGCTTGATGCGGCGCATGGAATTGATCCAAAAGAGCCGAAAACCACACTGGAAGTGCCCCCTGTCGACGTGATTAATGCGCTCCTGCAACTCTGGAAGAGCGAAAAAAAGCATTCGAACATTGCGCTGGTTTTGGACACTTCCGGGAGCATGAACGATGAGAACAAGATGCAGAACGCCAAGGTGGGAGCGAGGCAACTTGTGCAGATGCTTGACGATGGTGACACATTTTCGTTCCTGCCCTTCAGCTCGGAGCTGCACTGGTCTGGCCAAGATGTTTCAGTAAAGCAGGGCCGGGAGCAGGTGCTGCAGCAAATAGACTCGCTGTTTGCGGGAGGCGGCACGGCACTTTATGATTCCATTGATGCCGCATACCAGCACCTTGCTGCCGTAAAAGATCCAGACGCTAAGATCCAGTCAGTTGTTGTGCTTACGGATGGAGCGGATACCCAGAGCAGCATGAAATTAAACGAGCTTATGGAGCGTATTCAGTATAACGGCGAGACCCGAGCTATACATGTGTTCACCATTGCGTACGGCCATGATGCTAAGAAAGACGTCCTGCAAAAGATTGCCGACGCAACCCAAGCCAAGTTTTATGAAGGAACGCCGCAGAATATTGTCGATGTTTTTCGGGATATTTCGACGTTCTTCTAGGACACGGCACAAGGCGCTATCCGCGAGAGAGGATCCGTAACCGCATGGCTGATGGCCCACGATTAACGGCGCTCGGTAAAATTTTCATTTTTCTTTTTGTAATTCTTTGCGTTGGCGGCGCCTATTACACTTTCAACAACAACAAGCTCTCCAAGCCGAAAAGTAGCCCGTCGGCGGGAGGCATGTTCGACTCCCTCACTGGGAGCGGCGAACAAGTGGAAGTAGGAATCGCGTACGGCACGGAAAAACAGCGCTGGCTTGAGTGGGCAGTGCAGGAATTCGGCAAGACCCGTGATGGAAAGCGCATCAAGATTAATCTCATCCCGATGGGCTCGCTCGAAGGTGCTCACGCCCTGCTCAATGGTGACCAGCGAATCCAGGTTTGGTGTCCCGCCAGCGCGCTATATAAGGACATTTTTGTTGAAGAGTGGCAAGTTAAGTACGGTCAAAATCCGATTTTAAAGGAAGAACCCATCGCCCTTTCGCCGATGGTCTTTGTTATGTGGGACGAGCGGTATCAGGCCTTCGTCCAGAAGTACAAGACGCTTTCATTCGTCACGGTCGGCCAAGCGCTCCAGGAAAAAGGCGGCTGGGATGCGATTGCGCAGAAGCCGGATTGGGGACTCTTTAAATTTGGGCATACCCATCCGAATGAGTCCAATTCCGGGCTAATGACTATCGTGCTCGCGGCGTATTCGTACCAAAAAAAGACCAAAGATCTTCAGGTGAAGGACGTTGTCGACGTCGGCTTTCAAACCTGGATGCAGGGGCTCGAACGCGCAGTGAGCGGCCTTTCCAACAGCACTGGCAACATGATGAAGGAAATGGTTCTCAAAGGGCCTTCTTCTTATGACGTCATGTTCGTCTATGAGAGCGTTGCCATCGATTACCTCAAGAACGCGGAAGGCCGCTGGGGCCAACTACGGATCGTCTATCCCGAGTACAACTCCTGGAACGAAAACCCTTACTACATTATCGATGCTTCCTGGAGTTCGAAAGAGCAGCGAAAAGCGGCCGAGACTTTTCTCGCGTTCCTGCTGACCGAGCCCATACAAAAGGAATCGCTGACGCACGGCTTTCGGCCTGCGAATCCGAACGTCCCCGTAAAGTTTCCTGAAAGTCCGTTTGTGAAGTATGCCGACTATGGCATAAAGGTGGATCTTGCAAAGATTTGCGATCCTCCCCGAGCCGAAGTCGTCAACAATCTGTTGCAAAGCTGGCAGCGTAGCCAGGCAAATCGGTAGGTTGCAGGAAAGGAGCGCCACGGCATGTTTCAACGCTTGGTCAATCTCATTCGAGGTTTTTTTGGACTCTTCGTGTCTGGCCTCGAACGTCAAAATCCGGAAGCATTGCTCGAAGTGGAAACTGAAAATCTCCGCAAACAGATCGCGCAGTACAACCAGGGTCTGGCTTCTCACGCCGGCCTCTGCGAGAGCCTGATGAGCCAGGTGAAGAAACTGGAAGCTGAAGAACGCGATCTGCGGGCCAAGGCCTCGGCAAATCTGCGCGCCGGGAACCGCAACGCCGCGGGACAATACGCTCTGCGGTTACAAACGGTGCAGCGGGAATTGGAAGAAAACCGCAAGCAACTCGAACAGGCGGAAACTACTTACAAAGATCTGCTCAAGGCTCGCGACGTAGCCGTGAGCAGTGCGCGTGCCAAGATCGAATCGTTGAGGTCCAGCATCAGCGATCTAAAGATGAAGCGGGCCATGGCCGAGCTCACCGAAATGGCTTCCGGCATGATCAGTAACATCGGAGGCTCTGGCGATACTCTGGACCGGCTTCAGACAATGGTTGAACAGGAGCGCTCAAAAGAAGCGGGGCGCGCCCGAGTTGCCCGCGATTCCATGGATATGGCCGGAGTGCAGCTTAAGGAGGCCGAGCAAAACGCTCTCGCCGACCAGGCTCTTGCGGACTTCGCCGCGAAAGAAGGTATTGCCTTGGAACCGGCAACTTCCGGGGGCACAAGTACTGCGGAGAGCCCCGTAAAAACTATGGGGCCGCAGACCGAAAAGAACTGACGCTACGGTAGAATGAATCTATTGTGTGGCGCTATCTGAAAGCGGCCTTCCTGGTAGGTGTGGATGTTCCGGCGCTAGGTCGGCTCCCGGTCAACGCGTTAGCCGCAGCCGGTTTTTTCATTCTTGGTTTTGGTCACCCTAGCTTCTGGTTTCTGGGCCTGGCCGCGGAGTCCGTGATTGTGCCCGCGCTAGCCTTCAATAGGCGATTTCAGAATGTGGTGGACGCCGAGCAGCGCCAGATTTCCAGCGGTGACACGCAAACGAAGCGCGATTCTCTCGTCCAACTTCTTCCAGTTGACTACAAGCGGCGCCTTGTGGAACTTCAGCGCAGATGTGAAAAGGTGCTGGAGGTGTATCGGAACGCGCAGGCCGATACCTACATTATCGATACAAACCGCGAAGCACTTGAGAATCTGAAATGGGTCTATCTAAAGTTGCTGATCGCCCGATATCATCTATTGACTGCCGGCACCGAAGACACTCCCGAGGCACTCGCCAGGAAAGTCGATGCGCTGCAATCGGAACTCTCAAATAACAAAGACACTCCAGCACTTCGCCAATCCAAAGCGGCTACTCTAGACATCCTGAAGCGCCGCCTGGCGAATGTTCAGCGCCGTGAACAGTCGGTGGAAGAAGTTGAAAGCGATCTGACTCGCGTGGAATCGCAAGTAGATCTGATTCTCGACAATGCCGCCATGCAGGGCAAGCCGCAGACCATTTCCACCGATCTGGAACTTGCCAGCGACCTGGTTAGCGGTGGCATGTTTGGCGATGCAGAATCAGCAGTGGCGGACCTGGACCGAGATTATGGTAAGCCCCGCACCGCCGGTAGAAGCGCAACCGCGGAGCAATCCTGATGGGGACGGTTGCCAACAATTCGACACAAACTCCCCAAGCATCCACTCTTCCAACGTGGGCGCGCACACTCGCAGAACTATATGAAAGCGACGCGGCGAGCCAATTCATTGTTTACGGAAATATCAGTGATCGCATGGTGCTTCCGGTCTCACCCTCTCCCCGTCTTGGCGCACTATCCGACTTCCTTCTCCAAGCGCTTTTGCCTCGATTCGACGTCGTAATCAGCTACGATCTGGGCAATGGCATCCGCGTCGACAAAGGCGCCGATGTTTTTTCGAAATGGCCGCACTTCCAGGAGAGCCAGCGGGATTGGAAGGCGCCCCGATCGGCAATCGAAACACTCACCCGCTATTTCCGCTACTGTGCCAACCTCACGCGACTAAACCAGCCTGCTGTTCAAGTCGGTTGCATCATTAAGAACGCCGACCTGCTGGTTCCCGCCCTGCAGGGCGCCTTGGATTACGATCTAAACGCGCTAGCATCTCTTATGCGTGATTGGTCCAGTGACGCGCAGTTGGCAAATCATGCGATGGCATCTTTCCTACTCACCGAAAACCTGAATGATCTGCATCCCTTGATTGTTAATAATCCGCGTGTAGCCCGAGTGAAGATCGATCTTCCGGCTTCGCAAGAGCTTCTCGATGGATTCCGGATTGTCTTACCGTCCTATCCTACGGCCTTGGCCGATTTCACCACTCAGTTACCCGCCCTCGCGGAACAACTCTCAGGGGCGACACTCGGGGCGATCGAAAGTGTCCTTAAAACAAAGGAACATCGGAAGGAATGCCTGGCTATCTCCGACTTATCTCGCCTGAAGAAGGACGCCGTTGAAAAGGACACCAATGGATTGATCGAATTCATTGAAACATCCCGCACACTCGACGATCTTTACGGCCTGGAGAAAATCAAAGTCTGGCTGCGGCAGGATATCGAACTGTGGAAGAAGAATGACGTCGCCGCACTGCCCAAGGGCTATCTGCTCTGCGGCCCGGTCGGCACGGGGAAGACATTTTTGGTGGAATGCCTTGCCGGCGAAGCGTCTGTGCCCATCGTGAAAATGAAAAACTTCCGCGATAAATGGGTGGGGAGCAGCGAAGGAAATCTCGAGAAGATTTTTCGCTTGATTCACGCGCTGGGCCGCTGCTACGTCTTCATCGATGAAGCCGACCAGGCCCTGGGACGCCGCGATGCCTCGACTGGCGATTCCGGAGTTGGGGGCCGCATCTACTCGATGCTTGCGGAGGAAATGGGCAGCAGCACGAACCGAGGCAAGTTGATTTGGGTTCTCGCTTCCAGCCGTCCCGACCTGATTGAAGTCGATCTAAAACGGCCCGGCCGCGTGGACGTAAAGATTCCGCTGTTTCCGACGTCGACGCCGCGCGAAGGTTTCGCGCTGCTCAGCATGGTGGCGAAAAAGAGAGGTCTGGCAATCCCGGACGCATTGTATTCTGGGCTAGAATCCCGGATCCCATCCCTTTTAACTCCTGGCGCCGCAGAAGCGTTGGTCATGAACCTGTATCGCCATGTGCGGACAACTAGCTCGTCTATCGAAGACATACTTAACGCATGCCTCGCCGAATACCAAAATCCCATTCCACCGGATGTCATGGCATTCCAAATCCAACTTGCCGCAAGCGAAGCCACGGCACTCGAATTCGTTCCGACGCCCTTCCGCAACAAAACCCTGCACTAAGAGGTGGAACAACACGCAAAAGAGCTGAATCTGCGGCTGCCTCCATATGTCCGTTCTCAATGCGCTTTTCTCCTCGGTTTCTGGCTCAGCTCGGGAATCTTGCATGGTTCGTCATCAATCGATGACGACTCACCAAAAGTTGTGATCAGCGCAGTGTGCAGTCTCAGAGCTCTCTCGCCGCACAGGGTTCTCTTTGGTGTGTAATCTGCTTGAATTTTATTTGTTAACACGCTGCTTCAACAAATATTCCCGCGTTTACCAACAAACCCCACAACTTTTTCTTCGCTCGCTTTGGAATAAGCGGACTCTGTCTGTGTTTTGTCTGTGAGTGCGAACGAAATCTCACAGCGCACTTACGAGAAGATCGACATGCAGAAATATTCACTCGTTCTAGGAGACCACATGAACGAAACCAGTTTAAGGGAGAAGGAAGGAACCGAAATGACCTACGTTCAGACGGAAACTGCAATTCAGGGCGAAGCGGCATTGACGGTGCTGACACACCTGAGGGAAGGAAGGATCAAGGACGCGACCGCTTGCTTTGCCGAGAAGTTTCAATTCAACGATCGGGGGATTGGACTGGAGTTCAAGGACAGAGAGCGCTTGGCTGAATTTTTCCTGAAGACCCGCGAACTTTACCCAAATTCTTCGTTGCAGACTGACAGGATTTTTGTGAGCGGCGATTACGTGGTCACCGAATGGACACTGAGAGCTACAGTGACCGAGCCTTTCTACGGTGGACTCTCGCGAAACGTTCCAGTCTCGCTGCCCGGGGCCTCCATTGTTCGAGTAGAGAACGGGAAGATTACTGACTGGACAGACTACTACGACGGAATAACTTCGCGGCGTACTGCGTTGGCTGCGTACTTCGAGGAATGGGTCGAACTCTGAGCAAGAGACTCGCACCAACACGGGAATAACAGCGTTGTGCCTGTGTTGTTGATTTTGTGCGGCAGGAAATACGCCCCGACAAAAAGGACTCGATAAGGAGAATCTATGACTCAGTCAACTCATACGAACTCATTCCGTGCGGATGACTCGTTCACTTTGCAGGCCATGAAAAACCTGGGAGATTTGCTGAGCGCCTCGGCTGCGCGCAATCCACAACAGGTCGCCATTGCTTTTGAAGACAGAAGCATTTCATATGAGTGGCTGGAGCAAGCGACGACGCGCCTAGCGCAATGGTTTCTTCAGCAGGGCTGCAAAGCCGGCGACCGGATTGCGTTTTACTGGCCGAACTCGATAGAGGCCGCGGAGCTGTATTTTGCGTGCTTCAAGGCCGGGTTGATCGCCGTGCCGGTGAATGTCCGGATGAAAGCGCACGAGGTAGCGTATGTGCTGGAGCATTCGAAAGCTGTGATGTGCTTCACT
>DASXLU010000096.1:0-4805 GCA_036496065.1 Candidatus Acidiferrum sp. | reverse complement strand
GGCGCAGCCACAATAGCAACCGCCAACTTGTACTTGCCGTAGGCTTCCAGAAGTGTCCGCCCATGCGGAGATAACCAGAAGCGAGGCGGCCAACAGCAAATCGAGAACAACCCAGGCGGCCAATCGACGAAGTCGTGTGCGGTATGACGTCTTCATGAGCGTCAAGTGTCGTTCGATTAGAGAAAAAAACCAGTAGCTCGCCAGGCTCAAAAAAAATTGTTACCCGGGTACTGGGACCGCGTGGCCGAAGCAGGTTATGCGTGCTGTTCCAAAAGGGTCCTGGCGCTCCGAAACGGCCATCAGGGACTTGTCATTCCATTCGTTAGGCGATTGAAACATAAGGAATTGTTACGGTGCGAGCGTTTCGGCGAGTGGTCGTCCCCGTGCAATATCCAAGAGGTGGGCGCGTTTCAATAGACGGGCTTCGCGAGATTCCAAGTGAGGGGGAAGGGGCTTACTTGGCGATTTCGGTGGCTCGTTACCACCTGCCTCTGAGAGGGAAGCTGGATGGATGACCCCACGAGCCGGTGTGAAAACGACACCGGTTTTTGGAGCGCGCCTTCCAGGAGCTTCTGATTACGATCAGGAGCTCCTTTTTTTGTGCCGCGCTCCTTGGACTGCGCCGTCCGCGACTTCCTTCAAGCCTCAGCCGAGAGCCCAATGACTTCAAATTCCGATTTGGCTAGTTATGTTTGCGGCTTATTCCAGCGAGTCAGTTGACTACGCGTGTGACGGGGATACTGGCTTGTGCGAGGACGTGAGCGACCTGGGTCTCGCGCAAACGAGAGGCATCGTACTCGAACGTGAGTTGATTTTTCTGTTCGTCGACGCGAAAGCGCCGTAAGCCGTAGGTGTTCGCGAACTCGCCTAGGCGGCCGAGTTGTTCGAGGCTCAGGGGGGATTGCAGTTCGAAGGTGATCTCGATGAGGGTCATGCGAAGAGTATAGCAGTAGGTTCAAGCCGCTCCAGAACATCGCTGCGAGCAGGCGCCCCAGGTTCAACCACTCAAGAGGTTGTCGTAACCATCCGCCAAGATTTGACATCGTATAGGGGGTGGGGGTATAGGTAGTTTTGGAGAGAAACCGGTGAAAAGCGCTAAACAGCATTTGTCAGACGAAACTCTGCCCTCCTGCGCCTGTGGTACATCCATCTCCGAGCGAAAAGCTGTGGGAGTCGACGCCGAGCTGAAGGAAGCGAATCGGAAACGGCTGCGACGCATTGAAGGGCAAGTGCGCGGCCTGCAAAAGATGGTCGAGGAAGATCGCTATTGCGCCGATATCATCGTGCAGATCGCTTCGGTGCAAGAGGCGCTGCGTGGAGTGGCGCGAAACCTCATGAAGAATCATCTACACCATTGTGCCGCGAAGGCGCTGGCTGGCGGCAAGCCCAAGGAGAGCGAAGCGATGTACGACGAGTTGCTAGAACTCATCTACACGCATTTGCGGTGAGTCCTATGGAATCAAAAACAATTATGGAGCGCGACCCGGTTTGCGGAATGAGCGTGAATCCGCAGAGCGGCGCGTCACACGCCGAACATGACGGCAAAACTTACTATTTCTGCAGCAAGGGATGTGGGCTGAAGTTCGAACAAAACCCTGGTAAGTATCTGTCTGCTCCTGCAAATTCTGGTGATCGAAAGCAAGTGCACGCGAATTTTCCATCCGGGACCAGCTCAAAAAAGCACGGAACGTCGCTGGCTGTTCTGCCCGAATCGCCGGGTGAAAGAGATCCTGTCTGCGGAATGACAGTAGACCCGGCGAAACCTGCGGCCAGATCCGAACACAAAGGCAAAACCTACTATTTCTGCTCGAAACGTTGCGCGGAACGCTTTACAAATGAACCTGACAAATTCCTCACGTCGCCAGGTAGTGCTGGCATGGAGCCTCTGTCTGCGGCGGTAACCGATCCCACAAAAAAGGGCGTCAAGTACACCTGCCCGATGCATCCGGAAATTGTGCAGATTGGCCCGGGTACGTGTCCAAAATGCGGCATGGCTTTGGAACCTATGGAATTCGTCGCCAGTGCCCCCGGTGCCGAAGAGCCTGATCCGGAATACATCTCGATGCGTAACCGATTCTGGGTAAGCGCGATTCTTTCGGTGCCTCTGCTCGTGCTGTCGATGGCGGGCGACTTGCTTGGTTGGCACGCGGGGAGCGGCGTAGAGAACATCATTCAACTGTTGCTTGCGACGCCTGTGGTGCTGTGGGGCGGGTGGCCATTCTTTCAGCGCTTTTGGAGTTCGTTGGTAAATCGCAGTCCCAATATGTTTACGCTGATTGGCTTGGGAACCGGTGCAGCCTACTTATACAGTGTTGCTGCCACACTCTTGCCGCAGTTCGTTCCGCCATCGTTTCGGGATATGCATGGTGCGGTTCCGGTTTACTTTGAGGCGGCTGCGGTCATCACAACTTTAGTTTTGCTGGGTCAGGTGCTGGAACTGCGCGCACGACACCGCACCAGTGGCGCCATTCGCGCGCTGCTTAATCTCGCGCCGCAAATTGCTCACGTAGTCGAAGGACAAGCAGAGCGCAACGTGCCACTCGATCAGGTGGCGCAAGGAATGCTTTTGCGCGTGCGTCCGGGTGAACGGGTGCCCGTGGATGGAACAATTCGCGAAGGGGCCAGCGCAGTGGATGAATCGATGATTACCGGCGAGCCGCTGCCCGTGGAAAAGGGTGCAGACGACAAGGTAACGGGCGGGACGTTGAATTCGAGCGGCAGTTTCGTCATGACTGCCGAACGTGTGGGCAACGAAACACTTTTGGCGCAAATCGTGAAGACCGTCACTGAAGCTCAGCGCAGCCGGGCACCCATGCAACGGCTAGCCGACCATGTGGCCGCATATTTCGTCCCAGCAGTTGTGCTCGCAGCAGCGGTTGCGTTTCTGGCATGGGGAATTTTTGGGCCTCAGCCGCGATTGGCGCACGCTCTGGTGGCCGCCGTTTCCGTTTTGATCATTGCGTGTCCGTGCGCTCTGGGCTTGGCGACGCCGATGTCGATCATGGTTGCGGTAGGCCGGGGCGCATCCTCTGGAATTTTGGTGCGCAACGCGGAAGCGCTCGAAACATTGGCTCGCGTGGACACACTCGTCGTCGACAAGACGGGAACTCTGACCGAAGGCCGGCCACAGCTTCAGAAAATAGAAATTTTGCCGGGAATGGCGCTCCAGGAAAGCGCACTACTTTCGCTGGTGGCAAGCGTGGAGCGTTCCAGCGAACATCCTTTAGCTCGGGCGATTGTTCGTGCTGCAGAAGAACGGAAATTACCCCTGGGTCCCGTCTCCGATTTTCAAAGCGCTTCTGGAGGAGGAGTTCGAGGACGAGTACTCAACAAGAAGATAGTGGCCGGAACGGCGAAATTTCTGCAAAACGAGGGAATTGCGATTTCGCAAACAAGTGGCATGGGCGAGAGTTCGCCGGATGCTTCCACGTCCACGAAAATCTACGTGGCTGTGGATGGGCAACTAATCGCGACACTTTCCATAGCAGACAGCATTAAGCCGACCGCAGCGGATGCCCTGAGGTCCATAAGAGCGCAAGGGCTCCGAGTGATCATGCTGACCGGAGATCGAGCGGAAGCCGCGAAAGCCGTCTCTGAACAGCTTGGCATCGATGAATTCCATGCGGGAGTATTGCCTTCCGAGAAGAGCGAATTGGTCAAGAAGCTGCGCAGCGAAGGTCGCGTAGTGGCAATGGCCGGCGATGGTATCAACGACGCTCCGGCATTGGCGGCTTCGGATGTTGGCATCGCGATGGGCACTGGGACAGACGTCGCGATTGAAAGCGCTGGGATTACCCTGCTTAAGGGAGACCTGCGGGGCATTGTGAGGGCTCGGAGCCTGGCGCTGGGGACCGTACGCAACATCAAACAGAACCTGGCTTTTGCGTTTCTGTACAACATCTTGGGCATCCCGATTGCCGCAGGCGTCTTCTACCCGTTCTTCCATTGGTTGCTGAATCCGATGATTGCCAGCGCGGCGATGAGCTTCAGCAGCGTATCGGTCATCACCAATGCCCTGCGTCTTCGTCACGTCACCCTGGATTCGTCGCCGTCGCCCTCGAAATAGGACCTGACCAACGCCCCTTTCCATCGTCTATAGCAACAGACTGGGAACTTTTCACGGTGGTCTTCGTACCTCTTTGTAGCAGTGTGAATTGCGAGTTTGCCTCGGGGGTCGGTATGTCAAGCAATGGCAATGGGTTAACCAATGGCAAGGCGGCGAAGAAGCGGCGCCGGCGCATCATTTTGATCTCGATCGTAGCCCTCGTTTTAGTGGGTGGAGGGTACGGCGTATATGCGGCCCTGAAGCCCAGCCATGATATTGACCCGTCCAAGCTGGCGGCTGTGGAGCGCGGAGACTTGGCGCGCGTCGTCGTGGCAACTGGCAAGATTCAGCCACGGTCTAAGGTGGAGATTAAGTCCAAGGCCAGCGGCATGGTCAAGCAGCTCTTGGTGGATTACGACGACAAAGTGAAACAGGGCCAGGTGCTGGCGGAGCTCGACAAGGTCCAATTGCAAGCGATCGTTCGCGAGGCTCAAGCCAATTTCCAAGCAGCGCAGGCCGCTCGCGACTCCGCGACGGCTTCCTTGGAACGAAATAAGGTGGATGCCGAGGGGCCGGACGTGCCATTCCTGAAATTGAGCATGGACCGAGCCGAACAAATGTACAAAGACGGCGTGATGTCCAAGAGCTTCGTGGAAGATGCGGAAAAAAATTACCAGATGGCATTGAACAAGCAAATGAG
Source organism: Candidatus Acidiferrum sp. (assembly GCA_036496065.1). GTDB lineage: Bacteria > Acidobacteriota > Terriglobia > Acidiferrales > UBA7541 > Acidiferrum. The sequence continues at coordinate 60 of DASXLU010000096.1, read as the reverse complement.
CGCGCAGCGGAACCTGACGGTTTCGCGGGCAGAGATTGCCAAGGCCGATGCCCAGGTGGC
>DASXLU010000095.1:0-1943 GCA_036496065.1 Candidatus Acidiferrum sp. | reverse complement strand
CGCCATATAGATGTGCTTGTCTGGGAAAGCCCAGAAAAGGTTGGAATAGCGGAGTCCTGGCTCCCAAGACGCATGCATATCCACGGTGGCGTGGCTCACCTTATCGATCCAAGCGGGCGGAAGCAGTTCCTGACCTTCCCACATGCCGTTGCGCAGGTATAGATAGCCGATCTTCGCCATATCGCGAGCCCGCAAGTACAGTCCGTATCCGCCGCGAAATGCCTTGAGGATCCTGCCGCCAGTACAGATCGTTGATTCCTAGAGGGCCAAAAAGCTTGGTTTTTGCGTATTCCAGGGCGTTCATTCCCGTGAGTTTTGTGAGGATAGCGGAAAGGAGGTGGGGATTACCGCTGTTATAGTTGAAGGTGTCTCCGGGAGCGCTCGACATCGGTCTATCGAGAATGAACTTGACCCAGTCAGGGCTGCGCTCCATTTCGATCACTGAATCGGGCCTGCCATCCAGCGGTTCCGTCCATTCTATGCCCGAGGTCATGTCCAACAGGCTCTGAACTGTGATCGCTTCTTTTCTCTCGTCGACGTTTGCAATCTTGCTACGGTCAAAAAAATTCAGCACTCGATGCCTCGGACTATCCAGTAAACCATCCTTAGATGCGATCGCCATCAGAGTACTGATGACTGCCTTGGTAACGGAGTGCCCGCGTGAGGAATGCCCGCAGCGTAGGGGGCGTAGTATACTTCAACGACAATCTTTCCGTGCCGCACGACCAGCAGACTGTCGAGCATGCTGCTGAGTGTTACACCTGGCGTGGCTAGAATGCGCCGTGCCCCGAAGTCGACCAGCTTGACGATCTCATTCGAATCCATCCCCTGCTCTTCAGGAGAACACGTCTGCCATTCCTTCGTTGGCCAGATTGGTTCTGTTGCAGCCTGTGGGTCGGCAGCCCTGCTGCAAATTGAAGCTCCGGACATGATCGCTCCTAGCGCAACCGCGAGGAAGCCCAATTTGACACTTCGTGAATGATTTGACCGAACTGAAAATCGGCGCGTGACTCCGGCGGCCCGTTTAGGCCTCGCGCAAAGGGACGCAGAGGTACGCAAAGCAAAAGACTTGAAGAATTCGACATATTTCATACCGACGATCACCTTCGAGGAATTGGATCGGAGAATTTCGGAGAAGTTTGGTTGGAGTAACTCAAGCAAATGAGGAGGCGAAGGCTGGAGCTTTCGCTTACGTTAGGAACCCCTCAGGCGTTTTGGTCGGCCAACTGCGCGCCTAATTTCCTGCAGGGTTATAGGAGGATACATCGACTTGGCTTCGCCTGTCCCCGTAGAACATAAATCCTTCGCCACTTTCAGTCGAAAGAAAGACGCTGTCCCCATTCGACCAGTCCTCATAACCGCTATTCCATTCGGCATACAGCAGGTTCCCGTCGCCCATTTGGAGCACGTAACTTGCCGCAGAGGTACGAACAACCGTCCCCAAAAATGCCCCCTCCTGCGCTTTTATGTTGTGCGGCCAGAGAGCAACGAAGGCACACGCCAAAATAATCGAAGTTTGAACGCGTTTAAACACAAGTGCGAGCCAAACGTATCACCGATCATGATTAACTCCATTGTTCCAAAGAGCTGTTTTTTATAGCTCCGTTGAGGCAGCGAACCGTTTAATTAGCTTCACGAGAGAGTCGATTCGCATTTGCTCGAATGCCACGGCTTGAGCGTCGGGAAACGCGGCTGAGACCAAGTCAGTCAGGGTGCGGCCCGGCGGCAATTCTACAAAAAGACGAATGCCTCGTTCGTAAGCAACCGTCATCGCATCGTGCCAACGGACCGCGTGTTCGATGTTGGTGGCCAGGTCTTCGCGAATTCCTTCAGGATCTCGCAAGGCACGAGCGCGCCGATTGCTCATATAGATCACATCGGGCCTCTTAATCTCAATCTTCGCCATCCGGCGAGTTAATTCATCCGCGACGGTTTTCAGTAAG